>DASUQG010000178.1:0-2062 GCA_036280695.1 Thermoleophilaceae bacterium | reverse complement strand
CTGGACGAACATCCTGCGCTACACCCAGTTCGCGCTGCCCAACCTGCTGATGATGGAGTGCGAGCAGTACGGGGCGAACGTCTTCGACGTGATCGAGCTGATCAACCACGACTACCCGCGCGGCGGGATGGCGGCTCCGGGGCTCACCGCGGGCGCCTGCCTGCGCAAGGACTTCACCTTCTCGGAGGAGCGCTCGAGCGCGCCCGGCATGCTGCTCGCGGTGTCGCGGGTGCACGAGACGGTGCCGCTGTTCGTGGTCAAGGGGCTGAAGGCGCGGCTGGGCGGCTCGCTGCGCGACCTGAAGATCGCCGTGCTCGGGCTCACCTTCAAACGCGACTCCGACGACGTCCGCGACTCGCTCTCCTACAAGCTCGTGCGCATGCTCGAGCGCGAGCTGGCGCACGTGGCCCGCCACGACCCGCACGTGCCGGCGGACTCGGAGCCGCTCGATGCCGTGCTCGAGGGCGCCGACGCCGTGGTGGTGGCCACGAACCACTCGGAGTTCGAGGGCCTGCTCGAGCGCCTGCCGGAGGGCACGCTCGTCGTGGACCCGTGGAACGTGACCGGCTCCGGCGCCGTGTTCGGCATGGTGCACGAGCGCGTGACCGCCGAGTGAGCCGCGTTCTCGTCACCGGCGGAGCCGGCACGATCGGCTCGGCGGTGGTGCGGCGGCTGCTCCGCGACGGGGACTGGACCGTCCGGGTATCCGACCATTCCCCGGCGCCCGACTGGATGAGCGAGAGCTGCGACGTGCAGCGCGGCGACCTGCGCGACGCGGCCACGGCGCGCGCGGCGATGGCGGGCTGCACGCACGTGATCCACCTCGCGGCGATCGTGGGCGGCATCGCCAACTTCCACAGGCTCCCCCACACCCTGCTCGAGGTGAACACCGGCCTCTACAACGCCGTCTTCCGGGCGGCGCTCGACGAGTCGGTGGAGCGCCTGGTGTACGTGTCGTCCTCGATGGTGTTCGAGAACGCGACCGAGTTCCCGACCACCGAGAGCCACGTTCACGAGTGCCCGGCGCCGAGGTCCGCGTACGGGTTCTCGAAGCTCGCCGGCGAGGTCTACTGCCGGGCCCTCAACGACGAGCACGGGCTCCCGTACACGATCTGCCGGCCCTTCAACGCGTACGGACCGGGGGAGATGCCCGAGGACGAGCCCGGCATCGCGCACGCGGTCCCGGACCTGATCCGCAAGGCACTCTCGGGCCAGCATCCGCTCGAGATCTTCGGGTCGGGCGCGCAGACGCGCACGCTCACCCACGTGGACGACATCGCCGAGGGCATCGTCACGGCCATGCAGAGCCCGGCCGGCGAGAACGAGGACTTCAACATCTCGGCGTCCGAGGAGCGCACCGTCGCGGAGATCGCCGAGATCGTCTGGGAGGCGGCCGGGCGCGACCCGGCGGAATTCGAGCTGAAGCACCTGCCGAGCTTCGAGGTCGACGTGCAGCGACGCTGGCCCTCGGTGGAGAAGGCGAAGCGGGTGCTCGGCTGGGAGGCGCGCGTGGACCTGCGCGCCGGTATCGCGGACACGGTCGACTGGCTGCGCCAGTCAGCCGGTGTCGGCGCCCGCGTAGACGGCGAGTAGCCGCTCCACGTAGGCGCGCTCTGAGTGGTGCTCGCGCGCTCGTGCGATCAGCTCGTCGCCGTCGCTTCGGCGCAGCTCGGGATCCGCCCAGAGCGCCGTCATCCGGGCGGCCAGGGCCGCCGGATCGCCCGGCGGCACACAGCGCCGACGCGCGACGATCTCGGGGAGCGCACCGAGGCTCGACGCCACCACCGGCACGCCGGCCGCCATCGCCTCGAGTGCGGAGTAGCCCGCGAACTCGTGGTAGCGCGACGGCATCAGGAGCATCGCCGCACCGGCGAGTTCGCGGTCGAGGCTCGCGCGGCCCAGGTGGCCGGTGAACTCCACGGGCGCGCCGCTTCGCGCCGCCAGCTCGGCGAGCTCGGCGGCGGCCGGGCCCTCGCCGGCCACGCGCAGCGGCACTCCGGAGAGCGCCGCTGCCTCGATCGCCAGGTCGATGCCCTTCTCAGGCGCGAGCCGGGCGGCCACG
>DASUQG010000177.1:0-3225 GCA_036280695.1 Thermoleophilaceae bacterium | reverse complement strand
CGCCGCCGCAAGCGTCGCACGCCTGCTCTCGCACGAGCTGGCCGAAGGCCGTGCGCGTGACGGCGCGGACCCGCCCGGCGCCGCCGCAGCGCTGGCAGGTCTCGATCGGCGTGCCCGGCTCGGCCCCGTTCCCGCGACAGTGCTCGCAGACGTCGACCAGCTCGTACGCGACGTCCACGGTCTTGCCGGCCGCAGCCTCGGCGAGCGAGATCTCGACCTCCACGGCGAGGTCGCCGCCCTGGATCCGCCCCGCCCCGCCGCGCCCGAAGGCGCCGCCGAACGGGTCGCCCCCGAAGAACGCGTCGAAGATGTCTGCGAAGGAGCCGAAGCCGTGCGACTGAGACGCGAAGCCGCGCGAGTCGAGCCCCTCGAACCCGTAGCGGTCGTAGGTGGCTCGGCGCTCGGCGTCGGAGAGGATCTCGTAGGCCTCGGCCGCCTCCTTGAACTTCTCCTCCGCCCCCGGGTCGTGGCGGTTCACGTCAGGGTGAAGCTCGCGCGCGACGCGCCGGAACGTCTTCTTGATCTCCTTCTCGTCGGCGTCGCGCGCAACGCCGAGCACCTCGTACGGATCGCGCCTCATTCGTCATACACCTCGGCGACGAAGCGCGACAGCTCCGTCGCCGCCTGCCGGACGGCGATGATCGCCCCGGGATAGTCCATGCGCAGCGGCCCGATCACCGACACGGCGCCGAGATTGCGCCGGGCGAGGCCGTAGTTGGCCGCAACCAGGCTGAGCGAGCGCAGCTCGGGCAGCTCGGGCACCTCGTTCTCGCTTCCGATGCGCAGGTACACGCTCGGCTCCGACAGCGACTGGCGGAGCACGCCGAGCAGTCCATGGCGGTGCTCGAGCACCTCCATCAGGGCGCCGATCTGCGACAGCTCCTGGAAGCGGTGCTCCGACAGCAGGCGCGCGGCGCCCTCCATGAAGAGCGTCTTGTCAGCCGTGTCCTCGAGCTCCGTGAAGGCTGGCGCCAGGGTCGCGAGGAAGTCCTGCTCGAGCGAGCTGAGCTCGGGCGCGGCCACGCGCGATTGGAGAACGCGCGAGCCCACGTCCAGGCCGCCGAGTGCCTCGTTCAGGTAGCTCCCCGCCCAGTCGACCAGCCCCGGGTCGACGGGTGAGTCGTAGGAGATCACGCGCTTCGTGACGCCGCCGGTCGAAGAGATCACCACGACCATGGCCACCTGGGGCTGGAGCAGCAGAACCTCGACGCGCCGGATGGTCGCGGTCTCGATCGGGGGAGCGGTCACCAGGGCGAGCAGGTTCGTGACCTGCGAGAGCTGCTCGCTGGTCGCGCGCATCGCCTCGTCGACCTCGCGCCGCATCGTCGTCAGCTCAAAGGGCTTGCGCGGGACCGGCAGCCGGCCCTCGGCGAGGATCTCGTCCACGTACATCCGGTAGCCGCGGTCGGTGGGCACGCGGCCCGCCGAGGTGTGTGGATGCTCAAGCAGGCCGAGCTCCTCGAGCTTGGCGAGCTCGGCCCGTACCGTCGACGGTCCCCACGGCACTTCGTCCTGCTCCGCAATCCACTTGGAGCCCACCGGCTGGTCGAGGTCGCGGTGGGCTTCCACGAGCTTTCGAAGCAGGAAGCTCTGGCGAGGCGTGATTTCCACGCTTCCTATTGTGGCGGCTGCGTGAGTTCTGCCTCGGCGTTACGGATGATTCGCTTGCCGCTCTGCGCGGCCTCGGTCTCCACGATCACGCGGTCCTCGCGCTCCTCCTTGACCTTGCCCGTGATCGTGATCTCCTGCTCCGGGAAGCCCATGCCGCGGAACTGCACCGACAGCCGCTTGAGGCTGCGCGGGTCGCCGCCGGCGGCATTCACGTTCGCCCGCGCCACCTGAGCCATCGTGTAGAGGCCGTGCAGGATGTTCGAGGGCAGGCCCACCTGCTTCGCGAAGTCCACGTCGATGTGGATCGGGTTGAAGTCACCCGACGCCCCCGCGTAGCGGTGCGGCAGGTACTTGTCCGGCGTGACCTTCAGCTCGACCTTCACGAGACTCCCCTGACGATGTTGGTCCAGGTGCCCTTCACGACCTGCTGGCCGTCCTGGTTGGTGGACACCGTCTCGAACACGTAGAAGCCCATCCCGCCACGCTCCGAGATGTCCTTCACCGACGTGACGGTGCTGATCACGTCGCCCGAGCAGACCGGCTCGCCCCACTCGAACTCCTGCGAGCCGTGCACCATCATCGAGAAGTTGATGCCGACCTCCGGGTCGAACAGCGCTGGCGCGAACGCACCCGCCGAGTAGACGACCGCGAACATCGGCGGAGCGGCGATGTCGCGGAACCCGGCGTCGGTGGCGGCGGCGCGGTCGAAGTAGATGGGGTTGTCCTCACCCACCGCGTGCGCGTACTCGCGGATCTTCTCCTTGCCCACCTCGTACTCGAACGGCGGGTAGGTCTTCCCGATCGCCTCTGCATTCACCGGCACGGCGCGGCAGTCTATGTGCCCGTGAACCTGGGCCGCTACCTCGAAGTGCTGCGCGTGCCGGGGGTCGCGCGGGTGGCCGCGTTCGCGACGATCGGCCGCCTGCCGTTCGCGATCGTGCCGCTGTCGATCCTCCTTCTGATGCGCCAGGAGGGCTACCACTACGGGGAGATCGGGGCCGTCGTGGCGGCGGAGTCGCTTGCCATCGGTGTGACCGCCGCCTTCGTCGGGAGGCTCGTGGACCGGATAGGCCGCAGGCGCGTGATCCTCCCCACCGGCGCCACCACGACGCTGTTCGTCTGCGCCGAAACGGTGGCGATCCTCTCCGGTGCCCCGGTCTGGCTGCTCGTCATCGCGGCCGCGCTCCAGGGCGCCACGATCCCGCCGATCTCGGCGTCGATGCGCTCACTGTGGTCGCAGCTGGTGCCCGAGGAGACGCTTCAGAGCGCGTACGCCTTCGACGCCATCCAGCTAGAGCTCGTCTTCGTGGTCGGCCCGCTGATCGCGGCCGGGCTCGCCACGGCCGTCAGCCCGGCCGCGGGCCTGCTCCTCTGTGCGGGGTTCTACGCCCTCGCCGCCACCGGCTTCGCAACAGCGCCGGCGGCGCGTACCGCGGCGTCCGAGGAGCAGGTGGAGCGGACCCGCGCGGGAGCGCTCCGCTCGCCCGGCATGTGCACGCTCCTCCTCGCCGGCGCGATCACGGCGATCTCGTTCGGCGCCCTGGAGGTGGCGCTCACTGCCTTCGCGGAGGCCGAGGGCTCTCGCGGGGCGGTCGGTCCGCTCGTCACGGTGTG
>DASUQG010000176.1:0-3007 GCA_036280695.1 Thermoleophilaceae bacterium | reverse complement strand
ACGAACTGCTGCTTGGCCGGGTCCTCGGCGTTGTAGTAGACCTCGACGGTTCCCGGCTCGAGCGACGACTGGATGTTCGTGGCGAGGTCGCCGGGGATGACCAGCGCTCCGAGCACATCGCCGTCCTCGACCTTCTTGATTGCCTCCTTCCTGCTGTCGACGCGGACCGGATCGATGGCGTCGAACAGTCGCTGGCCCTCGGCGGCGAGATCGATCCGGTCACCGCCGAGCTCGACCACGGCCGACTTGCCCTCGAGGCCGTTGTAGAAGGCCACCTCCGGCTTGTCGGGCCCGCGCGAGAGCGCGAAGCCGATCAGCACGGCGATCACGACCGGGTACAGCACCAGGAGCGCCACCAGCAGCGGCGAGCGGCGCAGGATGCGGAGGTCCTTGAGGAGCAGCCAGCGCATCAGTGGCCGCGCCCGTGGAGGAACTCGACGAACGCCTCCTCGAAGTCGAGGCCGGTGGTACCCACCTCGCGCTCGAGCGCCTGCGGCGGCCCGTCGAACAGCAGCTCTCCGTCGGCCAGCACTATCAGCTGGTTCGCGTAGCGGTCTGCCTCCTGGATGTTGTGGGTGGCGTAGATGACCGCCGTGCCCTCGCCGGCGAGGCGCAGGATGAACTCCCACAGGCGCGCGCGCTGGCGCGGGTCGAGCGCGGCGCTGGGCTCGTCGAGGAGCAGCACCTCGGGCTCCGCCAGCAGGCCGATGGCGATGTTCACGCGCTGCTTGTTGCCGCCGGAGAGCGTCCCGACCTGGTCGGCCGCGCGGTCGCGCAGGTCGCTAAGCGCGAGCATGCGCTCCACCGTCGCCCGGGGGTCGGGGCAGCGCTCGAGCCGTGCGAACAGCGAGAGGTTCTCCTCGACCGTGAGCTTGTTGTAGATCGCCGGCTGCTGCGGCACCCAGCCGATACCCGAGGGAGCCACCGTGATCGAGCCCTCGTCGGCGCGCTGGATGCCGGCGAGGATTGAGAGCAGCGTCGTCTTGCCCGCGCCGTTCGGGCCGATGATCGCCACCAGCTCGCCCGGTTTGGCCGCCAGCGAAACGCCCCGCAGCGCGACCCGATCGCCGTAGCGCTTGACCAGGCCCTCGGCCGCGAGGGTGACGGTCATCGTCTCCACCGCGGTCAGATTGGCAGAATCGCTCATGGTGAAGCTCCTGTTCGTCGGGGACGTGGTGGGCGGCATCGGCCGGCGAGCGCTCGCCGCGCTGCTGCCGGGAATCCGCGACGCCCACCAGCCCGACTTCGTGATCGTGAACGGCGAGAACTCGGCCGGCGGGGTCGGAGTCACCGAGAAGACCGCGCGCGAGCTGCTCGAGACCGGCGCCGACGCGATCACACTCGGCAACCACGCCTACCGCCACCGGGAGGTCTACGAGTACCTCGACCGGGAGGAGCGGATCGTGCGACCGGCCAACTACCCGAAGGGCAGCCCCGGTCGCGGACACACGGTCGTCGAGCGCGACGGGATGCGGCTCGGGGTGGTGAACCTGTCCGGGCTCGTGTTCCTCCAGGCCGTGCGCTCGCCCTTCGCGGAGGCGGACTCCGCGCTCGCCGAGCTGCGCGACCGCACCGACGCGATCCTCGTGGACATGCACGCCGAGGCCACCAGCGAGAAGGTGGCGATGGGCTGGCACCTCAACGGTCGCGTGACGGCCTGCGTGGGGACCCACACGCACGTGCCGACCGCGGACGCCCGCGTGCTCCCCGGGGGGACGGCCTACATCACCGACGTCGGGATGACCGGTCCGATCGGCGGGGTGATCGGCGTGAAGCGCGAGCAGGCGCTCGAGCGCTTCATCAAGCTCACCAACGTGCGCTTCGAGACCGCGGACGAGGACCCGTGGCTGAACGCGGTGCTAGTCGAGGCGGACGGCCAGGGCCGCGCGACGGCCATCGAGCAGCTGCTCCTGCCGGCGCGGCTGTAGCCCGCGGATCGCAAGCGCGAGCGCAGCCAGCAGGGCCGCGTTGCGGACCGCCACCAGCACCAGCGCGAGCGGCTCACGAGCCACCACGTCGAAGTAGTGCGCGGGGAACTCCACCTGCGTGAGGATCGCGGCGAGCGCCACGGCCGCCGCGAGCGCGTGGCGGCGCCAGGCGAGCGCGAGCGCGCCGAGCGGCAGGGCCCATATGACGAACTGCGGCGAGAGCACCTTGCCGAACAGCGCGAACCCGAGCACCGCGGCGAGGCTCGCAAGCACGAGCTCCCGGGTGGTGCGGCCGACTCTGCTCGCCAGCAGTACGACCAACCCGACCATGAGGCCCGCCAGAAGGGCGGTCACCGCACCGCTGGCATCGTGCAGCAGGCCGTCCGAGCGATGGCTCGACACGCTCACCGCATCTCCCGCGCCCGCCGCGTCGAGGCCGAGCAGCACCATCGCCGGCGAGCTCTCGATCTGAACCGGGCGGTCGAGGTGGTAGCGGACGGCGTCAGCCGCGCCGTCAGGTGAGACCGCCACAGCGGCCCCCGCCACCACCGCGATCGTCGCCGCACACGCGAGCGCGCCCTGCCACGCCTCGCGACGACGGCCCCTGGCCACGAGCCAGGCGAGCGCCACCGGTACCGCGACGAGCGGGAACAGCTTGGTCATCGCGCCCAGGCCGAGCACGATCATGCCGGCGCGCGGCCGCTCCCGGCAGATCAGGAGCAGTCCGCCGAGCAGAAGCGCGACTGGGAAGAGATCGAAGTGCGTGCGCACGAGGGCGCCGCAGAGGACGGGCATGAGGGCCGCAGCGAACATCGCCCAACGGGAGTTGCCGCCGCTGGCTTGCGCGAGGAGCCCGCACAGGATCACCACGGCGGCTCCACCGGCGAGCGTCCAGAGCGCGAACGCCCAGCGGAAGCTCTCCTCGACGGTGCCAAGCAGGCCGGGAAGGGCGATCGCGGGCGCGGCGAGCGGCGGGTACTCGAACGCGACGTCGCGGTAGGGCAGCGCGCCGGCCAGCACCGGCTCGGCGAAGCTGCGATAGACGAACAGATCGTTCACGCGCTCGTCCGACCATGGAG
>DASUQG010000175.1:0-4161 GCA_036280695.1 Thermoleophilaceae bacterium | reverse complement strand
GCGCAGCGCCTCTACAGCGTCGACGAGCGCGCTTTCGTCGAACGCCTGCTCCGAGGGCGCGAGCAGCGCACCTCCTCGCAGGCGCTGCGCGATCTGCTCGCCGCCTGCGCGGATCTCGTCGCGGCGCTCGTCCCACGCCTTTGCAACGGCGTCGAGCACGGAGCGCCAGCTCGGCATTCCCATCCGCGAGTCGGGCGGGAAGTAGGTCCCGGCGAAGAAGGGCACCTGCTCCGGCGTGAGGAAGACGTTCAGGGGCCAGCCGCCCTGTCCCGTCATTGCCTGGCAGGCCTCCATGTAGATCGAGTCGAGGTCCGGGCGCTCCTCGCGGTCGAGCTTGATGGAGACGAAGCGCTCGTTCATCAGCGCCGCCGTCTGCGGGTCCTCGAAGGACTCGCGCTCCATCACGTGGCACCAGTGGCACGCCGAGTAGCCGATCGAGAGCAGGATCGGCCGCTCCTCCTCACGTGCGCGCGCAAGCGCCTCCTCGCCCCACGGGTACCAGTCCACAGGGTTGTCCTTGTGCTGGAGCAGGTACGGCGAGGTCTCTTGTGCAAGCCGATTCGCCATCGCGCTGGAGGCTACCCACCTGAAACTTTACACAAGAAACGTGAACATTTACACAGAATCTGTGTAAACTCAACATATGCGCAGGGCTAGCGGCGAACTGTTCCCGACCGATTCTCCGGTGCCGGCCGGACAGCTGATCGGACGCCGCGACGACATCCGCGAGCTGACCACTCGGCTGGAGGCCGGCACCCACCTGATCGTCGCCGGCCCGCGGCGCACGGGCAAGACGAGCGTGTGCGAGGCGGCTCTGGCACGCGCCGCGCGTCGCGGCGCCCACACCGCGAAGGTCGACCTGTTCAGGGTCTCGGACGCGGGCGAGCTCGCCGAGTCCGTCGCGGCGGCTGTGATCGCGAACCGCTCGGCCACGCACCGCGCGCTGCGCCGTGCGCGAAGCGCCGGTCGCGCCGCCCTGTCGGCAGCGCAGGGGCGGGCGGTCCTGAAGATGGTGGGAGAGCTCGGTGAAGGGGTGGAGCTGGCCCTCACGCCCGGGCTCGCGGCGCAGGACCCGGAGCGCGCACTGGACCTCGCGCTCGAGCTGCCCGAGCGGGTTGCGCAGGCCGACGGGAAGCGGCTGATCCTCTTCTTCGACGAGTTCCAGGAGCTCGCCTCGGCTCGTCGCCCCTACGGCGACCCGGATTCGGTCACCAACCGGATGCGCGCGGTGTTCCAGCGAAGCTCGGCTGTCTCGTACCTGTTCGCCGGAAGCATCGAGCACGTGATGCGCGACCTGTTCGCCCCGTCGCGGCGCGCTTTCAGCGGCTTCGGCAGCTTCTACGCGCTGCGCCCGATCGACCCCGAGGACTGGCGCGCGGGCGTGGCGGACCGCTTCGCCGCTGACGGCTGCACGGTCACGGATGCCGCGCTGGAGCGAATCGTGGAGCTCGGCGGAGGTCATCCCCGCGCGACGATGCGCATCGGCCAGCAGACGCACCTCGTCTCGCTGGAGCTCGACACCCGCGAGATAGACCTCGACCTCGTGCAGCTGGGGTTCGAGCGCGCGCTGGAGGGCGACCGGCCCACGATGGAGCAAATCGTCGAGCGGATCCGGCTGCTCCACAAGCACGGGCTGCTCGTGGCGAGGACGGTCGCGGCCGGGCACTCGCTCCCCAGGCGCATCCAGCCCGGCGCGCGCGATCGCGCCCTGAAGCTGCTCCGCGACGCCGGCATCCTCGCGCACGAGTCGCACGGGCAGTGGCGGGTGATCGACCCGCTGCTCCGCCACTACCTCGCGTCGCTGGACCCGCTCGGCTGATCTCTCAGCTGCGCCCGCTTGATCTTCCCGCTCGGGGTCTTCGGGAGCTCCGCGGCGAAGTCCACGATGCGGGGGTACTTGTACGGGGCGGTCTCCGTCTTCACGTGCTCCTGGAGCTCGCGGGCGAGGGCGTCGGCGGGCTCGTGCCCGTCGCGCAGGACCACCACGGCGCGCACCACCTGCCCGCGCAGCTCGTCGGGCGCCGCCACCGCCGCCGCCTCGGCCACCGCGGGATGTGACACGAGCGCCGACTCGACCTCGAACGGGCCGATCCGGTAGCCGGCCGAGATGATCACGTCGTCGGTGCGCCCCTCGAACCAGAGGTAGCCGTCCTCGTCCTCGCGGACGCGGTCGCCCGTGCGCCACGGGCGCTCGCGCGGGCCGTCGAGAAAGAAGGTCGGGACGGTTGCCGGGTCGACCACGAGCTCGCCGTCGTCGATCCAGGCGCGGAAGCCGGGCAGGGGCCGGCCCATCGACCCCGGCCGCACCGGTGGGCCGATCGGCATTCCGGTGAGGTGGCCGGTCTCGGTCTGGCCGTAGCCGTCGTGAATCGCCACCCCGACGCCTTCCTCCCAGGCCCTCACCACCTCGGGGTTGAGCGGTTCGCCCGCCGCGCAGGCGTGGCGCAGTGCGGGCAGCGGCCGCAGGTCGGTGCGCTTGGCGATCGAGCGGTACTCGGTGGGGGACATGCAGAGCACGTTCACGCGCTCACGCTCGAGCAGCTCCAGCCGCTGCTCGGGATCGAAGCGGGCGTCGTGCAGCAGCGCCGCCGCCCCGCGCAGCCACGCGGCCACGAAGGCGTTGCGCGCCGACAGCGACCAGCCACTCGCGGCCGTGCACCAGCAGAGGTCGCCGGGGCGCCCCCCATACCAGTGCTCGGCCTGCACGCTCTGGCCGGTGAGGTAGCCGTGCCCGTGCCGGATCGGCTTCGGCTCGCCGGCGGTCCCGGAGGTGAACACGATCAGCGCCGGGTCGTTCGCGGACGGCTCGGCCGCGGGGGCCGGCGCGGCATCGAACAGTGACTCGTCGGGGACGCCCAGCAGCGGTCCGTCGAAGCCGGCATCCGCCACCAGCTCTCGGTCGCGAGCGTCGGCCACCACGGCTCGCGGCTCCACCTGGTCCATGCGCGCGCGCAGGTCGCCGGGCCGCAGCTGCTCGCTGCAGGGGAGGGCCACGGCGCCGATCCGCCAGCAGGCGACCATGGCGTAGACCCACTCCGGTCGGTTCCCGACCACGGTCATCACCACGTCTCCGGCACCCACGCCGCGCGCCACCAACGCTCCGGCCAGGCGCGCGGAGCGGTCGGCCACCTCGCCGAACGAGACCTCCCGGCGCTCGCCGTCGGCTGCGATCGCCACGAGCGCCAGTGCTGAGGGATCGGCGGCGTCGACGACGTCGGAGACGAAGCTCATCCAGGCGACGACCAGCGCTCGCCGCGGCTGAGCCGCTCGAGCCCGAGCCAGGCGAAGTCCATGGCCACCTCGACCATCGTCGCGCGCGGCGCCTCTGGGTTGTCGGCCCACCAGTTCGCCATCGACTGCGCGCCGCCGACGAGCATCTCGGCCAGCAGTCGCAGCCCGCGCTGATCCTCGCGGCTGTCGAGAGCGGGGGCGCCGGGGTCCTGCGAGAGCAGCACGGTGACCTCCGCGGTCACCTGCTCGATCATCCGATCCAGCACCGCCGCGGTCTCCGGGTCGGCGGCGTCCCGGAACAGCATCCGCCAGGCGTCGCGGCGCTCCTCGACGAACGCGAAGAAGGCATCGAGCCCGGCCGCGAGGCGTGCGGCGCTCGACTCGAGCTCGACGCCCACGAGCGCTGCGCCCAGGCGCTGGGTGAGCTCGCGCGTGTTGCGCGCGATCAGGTCCGCGTACAGCTCCTGCTTGGAGGCGAAGTGCTCGTAGATGAGCGCCTTCGAGACGCCGGCCTCGCGCGCGATGTCGTCGATCGAGGCCGAGTGATAGCCGCTCTTCGAGAAGGCGGCCAGCGCGGCGTCGAGGATGCCTGTGCGGCGCTCCTCTCCGGTGAGACGGCGTCTGGGTGGGGCGTTCACGTAACTGACTGAACGTTCAGTTAGGATTTTGGGCAACTGGGAAAGAACCATGAAGCCCGATTCACACGACCAAGGAGCTAAGCACATGCGCCGCACCGGGATTGCAGCTGGAAGCCTCATGCTCGCCGTGCTCACGCACGCCGCGCCGGCATTCGCGCAGTCCACGGGCAAGGAGCCGGCGGGCGGCGCCGCCATCGGCGAGGCGATCGGGGCCACGGCCGGGGCGCTCGTGGCCACGGCGCTGGTCGCCTATCTCGTCGCCGGACACCGCAGCGGCCGGATCAAGCTCCTC
>DASUQG010000174.1:0-2392 GCA_036280695.1 Thermoleophilaceae bacterium | reverse complement strand
ACGCTCCGGCTCGCCGTGCGCGTGACCGCCACACCGCCCGAAGGCGCGCCGCTTATCGCCACGCGCCACATGACGCTGCGCAGCTGACCTCGGGAGCGGCCCGGCTCGCCGGTACGCGCCACCGGACGGCACGGCGGTCCGGGGCACCAACGATCAGGTTGTCCTGCGCTCGAAGCGGAGCATTCGGTACCGGAGCAGACCGGCGCCGTGGCAGCGCTGCAGGGCGTGCCCGCCGACCAGCGACTGCACCCACATCGAGCGGCTGCGGAAACGGCGCAGGAGCGGCAGGACGGCGTGGATGAACCGGTCTCGCGGGCGCCTTAGGCGCTGTAGGGAGGAGAGGTCGTGCGAGGCGACCAACGCCAGCCCGGCGTCGGCGGCGAGCGCCTCGGCGTCGGCGAGCGAGAGCAGACTCGGAGCGTGCCAGCCGGCCCTGACCTCATCGAGCGCGGGGTCCTCCCGGTCGGCGCCGCGGAGGTCGTCGACCACGACGAGCGCGCCCCCGGGGCGCAGCGCACGGGCGGCCTGGTCGAAGAACCCCGCCGCGGGATCGGCGTGCACGAACGACTCGATCGCGAACGCCAGGTCGAAGCCGGCGAGGTCGCTCGGCAGCGCGGTGAAGTCGGCCACCATGAACCGCACGCTTCCCTGCAGCGTCCCGCCGCGCGCGGCGAACCGATCCGCCAGGCGGACCTGCGCCGGGCTGATCGACACGCCGACGACCTCCACCGGCCGCCTCCGCGCGAGGTACAGCGCGCCGGTGCCGACCCCGCAGCCCAGGTCCAGCACGCGCCGGTCGCCGGGACCGAGCTGGTCGAGGACCACGGCGTGGATGTAGTGCACGGCCTCGCCGCGGCTCGTGACGCCCGGGCCCCACAGCTCCCGGTGAATCGCCCGCTCCTTTCCGGTGAGCAGGAATTTCCAGGTGTTCGCGTCGTAGTAGTCGCGGACAGACGCTCGCGCCCGATCGCCGTTCGCCGGATCAGCCTGGAACGCGCTGCGCATGGCGAATCAACGCGAGCTGGCCGTCGAAGCGGTCGGCGATCGATCCGGCCTTCGATCGGCGCCTTCCTTCCCGCCCGCCGGCTGCGTCAGGCTCATGGCTTCAAGCGTCGCACGTCCCGCCGCAATCGGCGCCCACGGCAGTGGCCGCTACGCCGTGCATGAGTCGTCGATCGGCGAGGTGAGGCGTCTCTGCCGGCGGGCTCAACCGAGCGCGCTGCTCTGCTTCGGCCAGGTCCACGCGTAGTAGATCATGGCCACGAGCAGTGCCACCTCGATGGCGCTGCGAGCACAGGCCCATGGCGGCCATCGTCCTGGCGAGCATTCGGTTCGGCGCGCCGGCGAGCGTGCAGCGTCCGAAGGTCTCGGCCTGCGACGAAACGGACAGACCGCCCATACTGACGGCGCATGAGCATCTTCGTCTTCCGGCTCCTGGCACCCCGTTCGACCTTCGCCCTCGACATGACCGACGAGGAGCGGGCCGTCATGGGTCAGCACGCCGCGTACTGGCAACCGTTCATCGATTCGGGACAGATGGTGCTCTTCGGGCCGGTGCTCGACAGCACGGGCTCATGGGGCCTCGGCGTCGTCGAGGCGGAGGACGAGGATGAGTTGCGCGCCTTCGCCGCGGGCGATCCCGCAGTCACGACCGGCACCGCCCAGATCGAGATCGGAACTATGCTCGACGGGTTCGTTCGTCCTCGCTGATCCCGGAGCCCGGCCGTGAGCCCGGGCGATGCATGGCCTTGCTGAGGCGTCCGACGCTGGTCTCGGCCATTGCCGCGAAGTGAGTCGCTGCCCGTCCGCATCGGGAGACTCGGAGCGGTGCCTGGTAGACGGATCGGAAGCTGGCCTTCAGCTCGCCCGGCGGTAGCGGATGTGCGTGGCCAGCGGCGAATGCAGCACCTCGATGGGCTCCAACCCGAAAGCTCCGACGCCGTCGAAGATCCGCTCGCCGGATCCGAGCAGGACCGGGGCGAGGTCGAGCGTGAGCTCGTCGACGACCCCGGCGATGAGCGCCTGCCGAACGGTGGAGGCGCCGCCCGCGATGTCCACGCCGTCGTCGCCGGCCGTCTCACGCGCCTGTGCGTAGGCGGCGTCGAAGCCGTCGGTGACGAAGTGGAAGGTCGTCCCGCCCTCCATCTCGATCGGCTCGCGGGCGTGATGGGTGAGCACGAACACCGGTGCGTGGTACGGCGGCTCGGGCCCCCACCAGCCGCGCCAGTCCTCCTCCCACTCACCGCGGATGGGCCCGAACATGTTGCGGCCCATGACGTAGGCGCCGCGCGGGCGCATGAGCCAGCCGACAGCGGTCTCGTCGGCCTCGTTGGCGCGCTCGTCGCCGAGGTGCCAGGCGTGCACCTCCCTTCCACGCTTCCCAAGCGGGTGC
>DASUQG010000173.1:0-9295 GCA_036280695.1 Thermoleophilaceae bacterium | reverse complement strand
GACCTCGGCACCGCGTTCGACGTGCTCGGCGGGCTGGGACTGTCGGGGCCCTCGCCGCTCGTGACGCTCCCGCTGGTCCTGCTTGTGGTGGCGGCCGTGGGTATCCAGGCGCTGCCGCCAGGCTGGTGGCGCGAGGCCGAGGCGTGGTTCGTGGCACGGCCGGTGGCGGCGCAGGGCTTGGCCGTCGGCGCTGTGCTCGTGATCGCCGACTCCGCCGTCGGCCAGCAGGGCGTGGCCCCGTTCATCTACTACCAGTTCTGACGTGGAGCCCCCGCGCGACAGAGAGCTGAGGATGCCGGCCGGCCGGGTGCTCGGGGTGATCGCGATCGCCCTAGCCATCGCCGTGCTGTTCAACTCGGAGGCGATGGTCCGGGCCGGCGAGGGCATGCAGCCCGGGACCACGCGCGACATCGTGCTCTCGGTGGCGCGCCCGATCGACGACGTGGCCGGCGCGATCGGGCTGCACCTGCCGCGGGAGGGGCTCGACCTGGCCTTCGGGCAGGAGGACAAGACGGCCTCCGGCACCGAGCTCGAGGAGGGCTCGACGGCGATCCTGCGGCGCAAGACCGAGCAGCAGGCGTTTCGGCAGCCGACGGTGGCGGACCCGCTGAAGGTCCTCGTGACGGGCGATTCCCAAGCCGAGTTCCTCGGGCAGCGCCTGATCGACCAGGCACCCGAGGGGCTGCTCGACGTCACGACCGTGGCCCGAAACGGAACCGGCCTCACCAATCCCGCGTTCTTCAACTGGGAGATCAACGCCGAGCAGGAGGTGGCGGACCGCAATCCCGATGCCGTCGTGATGGCGATCGGCGACAACGACGGCTTCAACGTGCAGACGGCCGACGGCTCCCTCTATGACCCCGGCGAGGAGGGCTGGGAGACCGAGTTCGCCCGCCGCGTCGCGGTCGTAGCGTCGGTGCTCTCCGGCGACGGCGACCGGCCCGTGTACTGGGTGCCGCCCCCCACCGCCCGCGACCCCGAGTTCAACGATATATACGCCTCCCAGAACAGGGCCGCGGAGCGGGCCGCGCAAGCCACCTCGAGCCTGCGCTACGTGGACATCTACTCGACCCTCAACCGCGGCCGCTACAGCGACACGCTGAAGATCGACGGAAAGCAGGTCCTCGCGCGCCAGCCGGACGGCGTGCACTTCACGCGCGAGGGAGCCGTGGCGCCGGTACGCCTTATCCTCGCCGCGATGGCAGAGGACTACCCCGCGCTTCGCGGGCGATGAGACGCGCGCTGGCAGTGCTGGCCGCCGCGCTGGCGGTGGCGCCGCCGGCCACCGCGGCGGAGCGGAGCCTGCTCGTGAACGGCGACTCGCTCGCGGACGGCACGAGGCCGTTCATCCCGCGCGAGCTGCCGGAGTGGCGGGTCACGCAGTCCGCGTCGGTGAGTCGCCACGCCTACCAGGGCGACGACGTGATGCGCCGTTACGGCAGCCGGCTCGCGCATGTGGTTCACGTGAGCCTCGGGACCAACGACGACCCGCGCGACGTGGACGGCTTTCGCGACGCGATGGCCGACGTGATGCGGGTGGCCGGCAGGGGGCGCTGCGTGGTGTGGGCGAACATCGTGCGGCCGTTGTACCGGGGAGTGAGCTATCGCGGCTACAACCGCGCGCTGGCCGAGGAGTCGAGCCGGCGCGACAACCTGCGCGTCCTGAACTGGGTGCGGATGGTGCGCAGGCACCCGGAGTGGCTCGCCCGCGATGGCGTGCACGTATCGGCCGCGGGCTACAGGGCTCGAGCGAGGGCGGTCGCGCGAGCCGTGGGTCGCTGTCCCTGATGCCCAACCGGCTCTACGTGATGCCGATCTCGAACGCCGCCGCCGCGGGGGCGGCGATGGTGGCGCACAAGCGCATCCCCCACCGGCTCATCCGGCTGATGCCGGGGCTGCATCCGATTCTGCTTCGCTTCGCCGGCTTCGAGGGCTTCACGGTGCCGGCGTTCGAGCTCGACGGGCGGAAGGTGCAGGGCTCGCGCGGGATCGCGCGGGTGCTCGACGAGATTCGGCCGGAGCGGCCACTGTTCCCAAGCGACCCCGAGCGGAGGGCCGCGGTCGAGGAGGCGGAGCGCTGGGGAGACCAGGTGCTCCAGCCCGTCCCGCGCCGCCTCTTTCGCCACCTGCTGCTCACGGACGAGGAGGCGCGGCTGTGGATGGGCACCGAGATACTGCACATGCCCGCTGCCCGGGTCATGGCGGTCCTGTTCATGCCCGTGATTCGCCAGATGGCGCGCAAGTCGCGAGCCGACGATGCCCGGGTGCGCGACGACATCGCGGGGCTGCCGGAGCTGCTCGACAACGTGGATGCGCTGATCGCGGACGGCACGATCGGCACTCCGGAGCCGAATGCCGCGGACTTCCAGATCCTCGCCAGCGTGTCCGTGCTGCGGGCATTCGCCGACCTCGGCGAGCAGGTGCGGGGCCGGCCATGCGAGGCTGCGGCCCGGCGCCTCTATCCCGACTGGCCGCCGATCCCAACCGGCCTGCCGGTGAGCTAGCTAGTTCAGCGAGGGGTCGGCGGGCATGGTGGCCATCAGGCGATAGCGGCCGCCCTTGCGCTCTAGCGCATCGGCCCAAATGTCGCCGGGGCGGAACGGGTCGCCGGGGTCGGCGTCCTGGACGATCCAGGCTCCCTGCTCCAGCTCGCCGTCAAGCTGGCCCGGACCCCAGCCTGCGTAGCCCGCGTAGACGCGCACCCTTCGCAGCGACTCGTTCGTGCCGTCCGGGTCGAGCGTCCCGAGCGAGCCCACCACCTGGGTGCCGGCCTCCTCGGGATGCTCGAAGTCGCCGAGCGCCACCACCGACTGCGGCGAGACCGGGCCGCCCAGGTACACGAGGTCATCAGCGTCCGCGAGATCCGCCAGCACCGGCACCGCCTCGGCCACGCGCGTCTCCGAGCTGCGTCCGAGCACCACGCCCATCGCGCCGTCCGGCGTGTGCTCGAGGACCAGCACGACCGTACGCCGGAAGTAGTCGAACAGCGACGGCGCCGCGATCAGGAGATGTCCACGCACGCTTTCCTCCACCTACGTACATTCTGCGGCATGAACACGAAGCTCGATACGGCACGGGTCTTTGAGCGGATCTTCGAGATCTACCGCGACCAGTTCACCCTGCTGATCCCCGCGGCGCTGGTGGTGTTCGTGCCGGTGGCGATCATCAGCGGCCTGATCTACGCCGGCGACGTGGGCATCCTGGGTGCACTGATCGTCGCGGCGATCGGGACGATCGCCACCTACTGGTTCCAAGGAATGGTGGTCGAGGCGGCGCGCGACATCCTCGACGGCCGCCGCGACCACACCATCGGCAGCCTCGCCCGCTCGACCACGCCCGTGATCGTCCCCCTGCTGATCGCCGGAATCCTGGCGGGGATCGGGATCGGGATCGGCCTGATCCTGCTGATCGTGCCGGGCCTCTTCCTGCTCACGATCTGGGCGGTGCTGGCCCCGGTGATCGTGATCGAGCGCAGCGACGTGATGGCCGCATTCGGACGAAGCCGCGAGCTGGTCCGGGGCAACGGCTGGCAGGTCTTCGGCGTGATCGTGGTCCTGTTCCTGCTCCAGCTCGTGGTCACCGCGGTGATCCAGGCGCTCGCGAACGACGTGGCCGACTCGGTCGTCGGCTACTCGGTGGCCGACCTGCTCGTCCGCCTGCTGGTGGCCCCGCTGAGCGCCCTGGCCGCCGCCGTTCTCTACTTCGAGCTGAAGGCCCTGCGAGGCGAGCCCGTCCTGGAGGCGGGCGAGGCCGCCGCGACCCCAGCGCCCGTCGCGCCCGAAGCGCCGGAGGCGCCCGCCTCGCCCCCGCGAGCGCCGGAGGCGCCCGCCTCGCCGCCGCCCCCGCAGGAACCCCCTCCCCGCTGACTCTTGCTCACTTTTGCATGCATGTCATGCAAAACGTGGAGAGTGTCGCCGGGGGGGCAGATTAGGCGCCCGTAACGCGGGCTGCTTCGGCCAAGAACCGCTCCGCGATTCTCCGCCCCACCTCGTTCTGCCCCTCGATGCGTCGTTCGCTCGCGGCGCGGATGCGCTCGGGGTCGAGCGAGGTCTGAACCGCCTCGCTCTTCTCCCACCCGTCCAGCCAACTCCACAGGTTCTCGCGCGTGACCTCGGCGTGGAACTGGAGCCCCCATGCGGGCTTGCCCTCGATGCGGAACGCCTGCACGCAGGCCGGCGTGCGCGCGAGCTCCACGGCGCCGGGCGGCAGCGGCGCCACGTAGTGGTGCCACTCGAAGAGCTCGACAGAGGGCGCGAGCGGGCCGAGCAGCGGGTCGGCCGCGCCTGCTTCGGTGACCTCTATGTCGTACCAGCCGATCTCCGGCTCGGGGATGCGATACGGGCGAGCTCCGGCGGCCTCGGCCAACAGCTGGCTCCCAAGGCAGACACCGAGGATGGGTGTGCCGCGCTCAAGCTGCTGCCGGAGGAACTCCTTTTCGGGTGTTAGCCATGGGTGCTCGCCGTTCTGATCGACATGCATCGACCCACCGAAGACCATCAGGGCGTCGAAATCGTCGGGCGGCGGCCCCTCACTCGGCATCCACGTCGGGAAATCGCCGAACACCCCCGCCCCGGCGTCCAGCTCATGGACGACGGAAAGGACCCTCACTCCGGCGTGACATAGGCCCCGGAGAGCCCACCGTCGACGAGGAAGGTCTGGGCGGTCACGTACGACGACTCGTCGCTCGCGAGGAACAGCACGCCGTTCGCGATCTCGCGTGGCTCCGCGAAGCGGCCCATCGGCACGTGCACGAGCCGGCGCTGCGCCGCCTCCTGGTCCTTCGCATAGAGCTCCTGAAGCAGCGGCGTGTTCACGGGACCCGGGCAGAGCGCGTTCACCCGCACTCCCTGGCGCGCGAACTCCACGCCGAGCTCGCGCGACATCGAGAGCACGCCGCCCTTCGACGCCGTGTACGAGATCTGCGACGTGGCCGCCCCCATCACGGCCACGAACGACGCCGTGTTGATCACAGAGCCGCCGCCCGCGTCGAGCAGGTGCGGGATGCCGTACTTGCAGCAGAGGAACACCGACTTGAGGTTCACGTCCTGCACGCGCTGCCACGCCTCGAACGACGTCTCGAGCACCGACACGTCGTCCGACGGCGAGATACCGGCGTTGTTGAAGAGCACGTCGATGTGGCCGAACTCCTCGCGTGCGCGCTCGTACATCGCGCGCACCTGCTCCTCGTCGGTCACGTCCGCCTGGATCGCGAGATCGCCCTCAGCGTCCTCGGACAGGTCGACACCCACGACCGTCGCGCCCTCCTCCTTGAAGCGCTTCGCGGTCTCGGCGCCGATCCCGCTCGCCGCGCCCGTGATCACGCACACCTTGCCGTCGAGCCGGGCCATCACCCCTCCGTCGCGTAGTACACGTTCTTGACCTCGCTGTAGTGGTCCAGGGCGTCCGGGCCGAGTTCGCGGCCGTACCCGGACTGCTTGAACCCGCCGAAGGGAGTGGACACGCGCACGGACGTGTTCGAGTTGATCGAGATCACGCCGCTCTCGATCGCGCGCGCGGTGCGCAGCGCCTTGGCGCCGTCGCGCGTCCAGACCGAGCCCGAGAGCCCGTAGATCGTCTCGTTCGCGAGCCGGATCGCCTCCTCCTCGTCGCGGAACGGGATCACCGCGGCCACCGGACCGAAGATCTCCTCGCGGGCCGGCCGGTCGTCGTTGTCCACCGGGCACAGCACCGTCGGCGGGAACCAGAAGCCGGGCCCGTCCGGCGCGCTGCCGCGGATCGCCACGGGCGCGTCGTCCGGCACGAACGAGGACACCGTCTCGCGCTGGCCCTCGGAGATCAGCGGGCCCATCTCGGTGGACTCGTCGAGCGGGTCGCCGACCTTGATCGCCTCGACCGACTCCTCCAGCACCTCCATGAAGCGGTCGAGGGCGGAGCGCTCGACGAGGATGCGCGAGCGAGCGCAGCAGTCCTGGCCGGCGTTGCCGAACACGGCGCTCGGCGCCGAGGCGGCAGCCTTCTCGAGGTCGGCGTCCGCGTAGACCACGTTCGCCGACTTGCCGCCCAGCTCGAGCGTCACGCGCTTGATCGTTCCGGCCGCGCCGGCCGCGATGCGACGCCCCACCTCGGTGGATCCGGTGAACGCGATCTTCGCAACGTCCTCGTGCTCCACGAGGCGCTGCCCGCAGACGGAGCCCGGCCCGGCCACCACGTTCACCACGCCCTCGGGGATTCCCGTCTCGAGCGCGATGCGCTCGAACTCGATCGCCGTGAGCGGCGTGAGCTCGGCAGGCTTGAGGACGATCGCGTTGCCGGCGGCCAGCGCCGGCGCCATCTTCCAGGACGCGATCGTGAGCGGGAAGTTCCAGGGGGTGATCAGCCCGACCACGCCGAGCGGCTCGCGGAAGGTCATGTCCACCCCGCCCGCAACCGGGATCGTGCGGCCCGTCATGCGCTCGGGAGCGCCCGCGTAGTAGCGGAACGTCTCGACCACCATGCCCATCTCGCCGCGCGCGTCCGAGATCGGCTTGCCCGCGTTGCGAGCCTCGAGCCGCGCGAGCTCCTCGACGTTCTCCTCCAGCGCGTTCGCCAGCCGGTGGAGCAGCGCGGAGCGATCGTCGGGCGACACGGCGCGCCACGCCGGAAACGCGGCCTTGGCGCGTGCGACCGCGGCGTCCGTCTCCTCGACGCCCGCCTGCGGGATCTCCGCCATCACCTCGGCGGTCGCGGGCTCGAGAACTTGAATCACTGTGCCGGTGCGCTACGTCGAGTACGTGCTTCTTCGACGAGCGCCCCGACCACGCGGCTGCGCTCGTCCTCCTCCGGGTGCCACAGCACTCCGACCGCGAACTCCCTGTCCGGGAGCTCGATGGCCTCGACGAGGCCGTCATCGGCGTAGCCGCTTGCGACGACACCCTCGCCCAGCTCGTCGAGGCCCTGATGGTGCGCCGACTTCACCTCGGTGTGCTCGTCGCCCACCACCCGCGCTGCAAGCGATCCGGCGTCGAGGCGGACACCGTGGTCGGTGAAGGCTCCAGGGGTGTGCCGGTGGAGCTCCGAGCCCAGGTGCTGGGTGAGCGTGCCCCCCTGGATCACGTTGAGCATCTCCATGCCACGACAGATTCCGAGGACCGGCATGTCGCGCTCCAGAGCGCGCGTCCCGAGGCCGATCTCGAAGCGGTCCCGCTCGGGGTGGGTGCCGCGCGTCTCCGGATCTGGCTTCGCCCCGTAGGCCGTGGGGTCGATGTCGGAGCCGCCCGCGAGGATGAGGCCATCGATCATGTCGAGCAGCTCGTCGGGGGACTCGGCCACCACATCGTCCGGTGGCAGGATGAGCGCAAGCCCACCGGCGCGCTGCACCGCCAGCGAGTACGTGCGAGGGGAGAGGTTCACCTCCACCTCCCACGCGGCCCAGCGCGCGCTCTCAATCGCCGCGCAGATGCCGATGACGGGGCGCTCGCTGTTCACAGACCCGAGGCTACTGACCGTCAGAGGCGCTCGAACCCGCGGTACTTCTCCCAGTCGGTGACCGCCGCCTCGTGGGCGTCGATCTCGATCTGCGCGCGGTTGAGGTAGTGGTCCACGACGTCCTGCCCGAACGCCTCACGCGCGATCTCGGACCCCGCGAACAGGTCGCGAGCGTCGTACATGTTGTGCGGCACCCGCGGCTTGTCCGACTCGTACGCGTTGCCCTCGAACGCGGGCTCCAGCTCGAGCTCGTTGTCGATCCCGTGCAGGCCGGCGGCGATCATCGCGGCGAGCGCGAGGTAGGGGTTCACGTCGGCGCCCGGCATCCTGTTCTCCACGCGCAGCCCCTCGCCGTGCCCCACCACTCGCATCGAGCAGGTGCGGTTGTCGTGGCCCCATGCCACCGCCGTGGGTGCGAAGGAGCCCGCCACGAAGCGCTTGTACGAGTTGATGTGCGGCGCGAACATCAGGGTCAGGTCCCGCAGCGCCGCGAGCTGGCCCGCGACGAAGCGGTTGAAGGTGGCCTCGTCGTCCGCGAACACGTTCCCGCCGCCGTCCTTAGCAAGTGAGAGGTGGATGTGGCACGAGTTGCCCTCGCGCTCGTCGAACTTGGCCATGTACGTGATCGACATCTCATCCTGCGCCGCGATCTCCTTCGCGCCCGTCTTGTAGATCACGTGGTTGTCGGCGGTCTGGAGCGCGTCGTCGTAGCGGAAGTTGATCTCGTGCTGGCCGAAGTTGCACTCGCCCTTGGAGTTCTCCACGGACATGTCCGCGGCCATCATCGAGTTGCGGATGCGGCGGATCAGAGGCTCGATCCGCGCCGTCCCGAGCATCGAGTAGTCGACGTTGTAGAGGTTGGCCGGATCGAGGTCGCGGTAGCCCTTGCGCCAGGCCTCCTCGTAGCTGTCGCGGAAGACGATGAACTCGAGCTCGGTGCCAGCAGCCGCGGTCCAGCCGCGCTCGGCCAGGCGGGCGAGCTGCTTACGCAGGATCTGGCGCGGCGACGCGACCACGTCGCTCCCGTCCTCCCACGCCAGGTCGGCCATCAGCAGCACGGTGCCCTCGTGCCACGGGACCAGCCGCAGCGTGTCCATGTCGGGCTTGAAGACGAAGTCGCCGTAGCCGCGCTCCCAGCTCGACATCTCGTAGCCCGCGACCGTGTTCATGTCCACGTCCACGGCGAGCAGGTAGTTGCAGCCCTCGGCGTCGTGCTCCACGACCTCGTTGAGGAAATGCCGCGCGGTCAGGCGCTTGCCCTGAAGCCGGCCCTCCATGTCGGCGATCGTGAGCAGGACTGTGTCGATCGATCCGTCGTCTACGGCCTTGCGCAGGTCCTCGAGATTCATGGTCGGCGAGCCTAACCGGACGGAGCCCCGCTGTGGTAGGAAACGCCATGCTTCTTCTCGGAATCGACGAGGGCACCACCGGTGTCAAAGCGGCGCTGTTCGACGAACGGCTTCAACCGGTGCGCGAGGCGCGGCGCGACAAGGTGAACCGCCACCCGCAGCCCGGCTGGGTGGAACAGGACGGTGAGGAGGTCCTCCAGGCCGTCGTGGAGGCGGTGGGCGAGCTGCTCGAGGCCGCCGACGACGAGGTCGTCGCGTGCGGCCTCGACCACCAGGGCGAGTCGGTGCTCGCGTGGGATGTCGAGACCGGCACGCCGCTGAGCCCGATCGTCGTCTGGCAGGACAAGCGCTCGCAGGAGGTGCTCGACCGGATGGGCGACGCGGAGGAGGAGATCCGCTCGCTCAGCGGCCTGCCATTCGACCCCTACTTCTCCGCGGCCAAGCTGGCGTGGCTGCTCGAGCACGAGGAGGCCGTGCAGCAGGCGCGCGAGGCCGGCACGCTGCGGATGGGCACGGTCGAC
>DASUQG010000172.1:0-7254 GCA_036280695.1 Thermoleophilaceae bacterium | reverse complement strand
GTGTCTCCGAAGTAGTGGCCGTAGGCCCGGTTCTCCGCGCCGTGCTGAGACACCACGACCGGCGTGTCGTCCAGCAGCCGCTGGAACTCGTCGGGAAGCTGGTCGATCGCGTCGGCTACGAGTAGATCGAAATCGCCCACCTCTGAACGCAGGCCCGGCGTCGCGGCCAGCTCCTCGCTGCGACGCACCAGCCGCTCGAACTCGTGCTCCGGCATCGAGTCGCTGCCGGTGAGGGCCACGCTCGCCCAGGCCGTGAAGAGCACCAGCAGAATCCCGCCGCCAACGAGCACGGCCATGCCCTCGGCGCCTGACAGCGACGGCGGGTTGAGGAACAGCAGCAGGAGGCCAACGGCGAACAGCGCCGCGGCTCCCGCCTTGACCGGCCCTCGGATAGCGTCCACGCCTCCGAGGGTAAAGCCCCCGCTGGCCGAGGCCGCCTAGCTCCACACGTTGGGCAACCAGAGCGCGACCAATGTGTTGAGCTTGCCGCCGCGGCTACTGGTCCGCGCCGGCGTTGTCCGGGTTGCCGGTGTTCGTCTCGTCCTCGCCGGGCACGCCGGGGTTGTCGCCGCCCTGCTCCGGTCCGGGCTCGGGGTCGTCGCGCGGCACGACCTCGGGTGGCGCCTCCTCGGGAAGCTGGTCGCCCTGGTCTGCGGGGGGTGTCTCCGTCATGACTCGCTCTGCTCCTCCTCCGGATCGGGTTGCTCCTCGTCCGGGTCGGGCTGGGCGCCTGGGACCGCTGGGTCCTGCTCCTTGCGCTCCCAGTCGCTCTCGATGTCGTCGATTCGCTCGCCGAGCTGCTCGTTGTGATCCTCCATTCGCTCGGCGTCCTCCTCCATGCGGTCGGCCTGCTGCTCGTGCTCGGCCTTCTCCTCGTGCTCCATGCGGGTCCCCTTACCCGCGCGCGGCCAGGCGCACGCGCACGGGTTCGGCGCTCGGGTCGACCGAGTCGGTCCACGCGTGCGGCAGCCTCGCCGAGCGGCCCGGCACCAGCCGTGCGACTCGCCCCGCCCACAGCGTGCGCCCGCCCTGCTCGATCTCGATCCGCGGCCGGGATGCGAATTCGCTCGAGCGGAGCGCGAATCGGCCGCGCGGCGGCGCCCCGGCGTTCGGCACGACCACGTTCGGAGCGATCCAGTGAAGCGGCGGCTCGCACTCGATCGGTACGCGCGCCTCCGGCCACTCGTGGCCGTCCGAGAGGAACGCCGCTGCGAGCGCGCCGGCGTGGCGCCCGCCGAGCGCCGCCACGTCGGCGGTCTCGGCGCCGTGGAGCAGGTTGCCCGCCGCGAACACGCCTGGCCGGGAAGTGCGCAGGGCCGCGTCCACCGCCGGACCGCGCGTGCCGGCGTCCATGGCGAGCCCCGCCATCACGGCCAGCTCGTGGTCGGGGATCCAGTCGGCGGTGAACACGACCGTGTCGCACGCCACCCGGCGCGTCGCCCCGCTGTCCAGATCCGTGAGCTCCACCTCCTCCACGCGCGGGCGGCCGTGGATGGCGCTCACGGCGGTGCGCGTCCAGACCGGTGCGCGAAAGCGCAGCGCGGCGCCCGCACGGAACAGCGCGAGCGACTGGTGGCGCGGCAGCTCGGTGACCATGCCGACCGCGCGCGCACCGCCATGCACCAGCGTGAGCAGCGCCGAGAAGCTCACGTGCTCGGCGCCGACCACGAGCGCTCGCGTCCCCGGGCTGAGTCCCTTGAGGTAGACGAGCTGCTGAAGCGTGCCGGTGGTGATCACTCCCGCTGGACGCGAGCCGGGCACGAGCCGGGCCGAGCGCGGGCGCTCGCGGCAGCCCGTGGCGAGCACGACCGCCGCCGGCTCGACCCGCTCGCGCCCCAGCGGGCCGGTGAGCTCGAGCGGCCCCCCGGGCGACCAGCCCGTGACCATCGTCTCGGTGCGCAGCTCGGCTCCGGCGGCCGTGGCCAGCTCGGCGTAGCGGCGCGCGTAGGCGGGCCCGGAGAGCGGGCGGCGCAGGTCGCGCAGGCCGAAGCCCTGGTGCCGCGCGTGGCGCGGGATGCCGCCGGGGTCGGCCTCGCGCTCGAGCACCAGCACGTCGGCCGCGCCGCGCCTGCGCAGCTCGAGAGCCGCCGCCAGCCCCGAGGGGCCCGCGCCGATGACGATCACCGGCCGGCTCACCGGCGCTCCCCGAGCAGCTCCGCGATCTCCGCACCGCAGAAGAAGCCCTGGCAGCGACCCATGTGCGCGCGCGTGCGGCGGCGGAGGCCGTCGAGGTCCACGGCGGGAACGGTGGCGTCCAGCGCGTCGCGGATCTCGCCGCGCGTGACGCGCTCGCAGAAGCAGACGATGCGGCCGTAGTCGCGGTCGGCCTCGATCAGCTCGTCCCGCTGGTAGGCGCGCTCGAAGCGCTCGCCGATGTTCGGCATCCTGAACTCCACGGGCGGCGAATCGCCTGGCTCGAGCCTCAGGCCCGCCGCCGCGAGCTGCTCGCGCACGTGCTCCGCGATCGCCATCGAGGCCGACAGGCCGGTCGAGCGGATCCCGCCCACGCAGGCATAGCCCTCGTCCGCATGCACGCTCAGCTGGTAGTCCACGTGCTCGGTGGCCGCGCGCAGGCCGGCGTACACGGCGGTCACCTCGTGCCGTAGGAGCTCCGGCATGATGCGGGCGCCCTCGGCGCGCAGGTAGGCGAGTCCCTCGCGGGTCGACTCCGCGTCGTCCTTGCGCCCCACGTCCTCGGCGGTGGGCCCGAGCATCACGTTTCCGAACACGGTCGGCGCGATCAGCACGCCCTTGGTCACCTTCGTCGGGACCGCGAGCACTATGTGCTCCACGAGCGGGCGCGCGAGCTTGTCGAACACGATCAGCTCGCCACGCCGGGGTGTGACGGTGAAGCGCTCGTGGCCCAGCATGCGGTCGAGCTCGTCGGAATGGAGTCCGGCCGCGTTCACGAGGTAGCGCGCGCTGAGCGGACCTCCCGGCGTGGTGAGCCGGAAGCCCCCGCCGTCGGGCCGGTCGACCGCCGTGACAGGGGTGGACCGGCGCAGATCGCAACCGCGTAGGACCGCCTCGGTGGCAAACGCGAGCGGGGTGGTGAACGGGCAGACGAGCCCCTCCGAGGGCACCTCGAGCGCACCGTGGGCGCCGGGCCCCAGGTTGGGCTCGCGGCGGTAGAGCTCGTCCACGCCGACCTCGGCGATCTCGCGGTAGCCGTTCGCGTTCGAGCGCTCGACGATGCCGGGGAACTCGCCTCGCTGCTCCTCGTTCCAGGCCACCAGCAGAGCCCCGGTGTGCTCGACCGGGATGCCCACGCGGCCGGCGTAGTCCGACAGCAGCTCGAAACCGCGTGCCACGAGCCCGGCCTCGAGCGTGCCCGGCTTGGCGTCGAAGCCTGTGTGGAGCAGTGCTGTGTTCGCCTTGCTCGTACCGGCGCCCACGTCGGGCTCAGCCTCGAGCAGCGTCACGCGCAGGTCGAACTGCGACAGCTCGCGCGCGATCGCGCAGCCCACCACGCCCGCGCCGACGATTGCGACGTCGGTGTCGAGCGGCTCGTTCAGCGTGCCTGCACGGGCCTGGCGATCACGACCGGGCAGGGCGCGCCGCGGATCACGTTCCGCGACGTGCTGCCGAGCACCGCCTCGCTGAGGCGGCTGTGACCGTGCGCGCCCATCACGATCGCGTCGGCGCTCTGCTCCCTCGCCACGTTCACGATCGTCTCTGAGACCGGCATGTCTTCGTCGTCGGCCACGGCGAGCGCCTCGGCCTCGAGGCCGGCCTCGCGCGCCAGCACGGCGCCGTGCTGAGCCATCATCTGCGAGCGCTCGGCGAGCTCCTGGTCGACATCCAACGCGGCCCGGATGTCGATCGGCGCGGGGGGCGCCCCTATCGACGTGGCGGGCAGCTCCGCCAGCTCGAACCCGATGCCCTGCTGGTACACGGCCACGACGAGCGCCTGGCGGCCGGCCAGCAGCCGGCCCGCCTCATGGATCGCGTGGTCAGCCGACGGCGAGCCGTCATAGGCGATCAGGATCGGAGCGGAGTCGGCCACCTGGTGCAAGAAACCAGGCTAGCGCCTGGGGCTCGGTGCCCACGGCGCGGCCGCCGCCCGCGATCAGCTCGCTCGCGGCCACGCTGTAGCTCGCGTCGGAATTGAGCTGCTCGGGTCCGGCCACGTAGGCATCGGCGCCGATCAGCTCGCGCAGCCGTCGGCCGCTCATCGTGAGCCGCAGCACGGGGTGATCGAACGCGAGTGCCTCGGCCACCTCGGCGTACGTAACCGGCCCCGCTTCGATGTCCGCGCGGAGGCTGACCGGCTTGACCACGGCGACGTCGGTTCCGGCATAGGCCCGCTCGGCATTCGCCACGAGCTGTCCGAGCTCGCCGCCGCTGCGCGTGAGCGGCGCATCGGCGACGCCGACCACGTGATCGGCCAGCGGCGCCACGCGCTCGCGGTAGCGCTCGACCAGCGCGGCCACGCCGGCGTCGCCCTCGACACCCTCGTGGCGCGTGTCGGGGATCTCCCCCGTCTTCGAGACCACCTCGCCCGTGCGGGTGTCGACCCGGATGTCCACGAGGTCGTAGGCCACCCCGTAGGAGAGTGCTTCGACGATCAGCTTGTCGCCCGAGCCGTCGGAGTTCGGCAAGCGCACCTGGATCCTCGAGTGGCTGTGACCCGCCACGACCACGTCCACCGCCGAGCTCATCTGGCGCGCCTCGTCGACGATCTCGCCGACGAAGTCGGGTGCGTCCGACTGGTCCTGGCCCGGCCCGCCCGCGTGTGCGAGGACCACGATCGCCTCCACACCCCTGCGGCGCAGCTCCGGCACCCAGCGGTCCACGGCCTCGGAGATGTCCGTGAAGCGGAAGCGCGCGGCGTGCCGCTCGAGCAGGAAGGTGGGCGTGGAGCGGGTGGTCACGCCGATGAAGCCCACGCGCGCGCCCGCGCGTTCGACGATCTCGTACGGCGGCAGGAGAAGCTCGCCATCGCGGTCCACGGTGTTCGCCGCGATGTAGGGGAAGTCCGTCCCGCCGAAGTCGGGCGAGGAGGTGTTCACGAGCCGCCCCGTGACGTCCGGCTTCAGCGCCTCGGGGCCCGTTCGCTGACCGCCTTGCAGGAGACGCATCAGCTCGTCGCCGCCCTCGTCGAACTCGTGGTTGCCCACCGTGCCGACGTCGAACCCGATCTCGTTCGCGGCCTCGATGGCCGGCTCGTCGTGGAACAAGCTCGAGATCAGCGGCGTCGCCCCCACCATGTCGCCGGCGTGCACGCGAATGGTGTGGCCGGGCAGCGTGGCCCTGTCGAGGTGCGACTTCAGCCAGGCGGCACCCCCGATGCCGGGGCGCGGCGGCTCGAGGTGGCCGTGGAAGTCGTTCACGCCGAGCAGGCGCAGCTTCACCACGGGCGGTGGCGGCGCCTTCCCCTTACGCGGCTCCGGCGTGCCGGCCTCGGCGTAGAGACCGAGCAGGGCGACGAGCATGGCCGCCGTGAAGGCGGTCAACCCGGGCAGCAGTCGCTTCATGGCTCCGCACGCTAAATCCCTGCAAATCGAGGGTTGTTACGCGTTGTGTGCCGTCGCGTGAAAGGCCCGTGAACCGCGGAAGGGCCCGGAGATCTCGAAGATCGCGCCGGGGCCGGGCATGCCGCCCCTTCCGAAGGCACGCTGGGAGGAGACGTACATGCGGCTGCCGGAGGGGTCGAACGTCACGCCAGTGAGCTCCGAGCCCGCATGAATCGGGCCCGTGGCCGAGAGGAACCTCGACACGCGACCGCGGCGGTCGATCACGCCGATGTCGATCTCCTCGGTGGCGATGTCCTCGCAAACGAACACCTCGCCGGCGCGGTTCGCGGTGAGCTGGTCCACGCGGAGCAGCGGTGCCTCGCGCGACGCCAGGCCGTCGTAGATCACCTCGATGCGGCCGGCGGCGATGCCGTAGGCGTGCACCCGGTGATCCCCGGTCGTCGCGATGTAGATCACGCCGTCGTCGTGCCAGATGCCCTCCGCGCGCTTGAACTCCGTGCTGCCCGTCACCTGCCGGCGCGCGGGCACGCGGCGCGCCGCCGGGTCGGGCAGCTCGCGCCAGCTCACGGCGCCGTCCGGGGCCACGGTCGCTACCTCGAGCAGCCCCTCGCTCAGGTCGCGCCAGCGCGTGGGGGTGAAGCGGTACAGGCGGCCGTCCATGAGGTCCTCGGTGAGGTAGATCCTGCGGCCCATCGGGTCCACCGCCGCCGCCTCGTGCTTGAACGTTCCCATCGCCGGGCGGCTGAGCGCCCTGCGCTTCCCGGCGGGGTCGCACTCCCAGACGAGGCCGCCCTGCACCTCCTCGCACGACATCCAGGTGCCCCAGGGCGTGCCGCCGCCCGAGCAGTTCTGCGTGGTGCCGTCGAGTATCCGGTAGGCGGCACGCGGCTGCGCGTCGGCGCCGAAGCGGACCGCCGACGCCCCGCCCTCCATGACCTCCGAGTTCGAGACGAGGATCCAGCCACCGTCGTCGGCGGGGAAGCAGGCCATGCCATCGGAGGCCTCGTGCCAGCGGTAGCCGGTGCCCTCGACCGGCTGCCCGCCGCGGGCGACCAGGCGCGAGCGAAAGCCCTCGGGGAGACGCAGCCCGTCCTCGTTCGCGGGCCCGCGCGCGCCGTAGCCGCTGCGCGGGCTGCTCGCCGCCGAACCCGCCGAGCCGAAGACTTCGTCCCAGAACGCCGCCCCGAGCGCCACGACAGCGGCCGCGCCCACCCCCGCTCCGATGAACTCGCGCCGCGTGCCCGCCACCGGTCACAGTGTGGCTGCTCGGCGAGGTCAGGTCGTAAACGACCTGTGACGAGCGGCGGCCTGGTCAGCCGCCCTCGAGACCGGTCCTCAGGAGCAGCTCCGCCATCAGCTGCTGGCCCTTCGCGCTCGGGTAGCAGCAATCGTCGTGGTTCATCAGCCCCTTCCTGTAGGCGTCCTCGGTTCCCTCGGGGCCGTTGAACGCCTTCAGGACGTCGATGCACCTGCCGTGGTACCTCGCCATGACCTGACAGATCGAGCGGTTCGCCGTCCTCGCCTGGTAGCTGCCTATTCGTGTCGAGATCCGCTTGAGGAATGGGGGAATCACGTCCTCCGCGCCCGTCAGGCCGTTGGGCTGGGTGATCGACCTGAGCGCCGTTTCCTTCGACCCTTGGACCTCACGGATGGCGGCGACCGTCCTGTCGAAGTTGCGGGCAAAGGACCTCAGCACCGGCGCGTAGCACGCCTCGGCGCGGCAGGATCCAGCCGCGAGGGCATCGTCGCCCGCGTTCAGATCAGCGCCGCCGATGCC
>DASUQG010000171.1:0-5496 GCA_036280695.1 Thermoleophilaceae bacterium | reverse complement strand
GTCGCGCACCAGCGAGTCGGGCAGCTCGTACCAGAGCGCCTGGGTCACGAACTCCTGCTCCGGCATGTCGAGCGCCAGCAGGTCCAGCACGGAGTGGTCCGTCACCTGCTTCTTCTGGTAGGCCACCACCTGCTCGGTCACCGACACGATCCCGAACGAGAGCGCAACGCCGCAGCTCTCGCGCTGGTCGCGCACCTGCTCGATCCAGGTCTCCGACTCCTTCTTCGGCTGGGTGTACCAGTCGCCGTTGAAGGGCCGCACGATCGCGCGCCGCTGATCGAGGTCGAGCTCCTCCACCTCGAACGCCGCGCCCATGTGCAGGTATACGGCGCCCGGGTGCACCGCGGAGTGAGCCCGCGCGGTCTCGACGTTGCCGATCACCTCGCCGCCCTCGGCCTCCACGATCGACACGGAGTCCGGCGATGCCGAGCGCAGCGCGATCCGCGCCGCCGGGTAGCCGGGGCCGCGCGGCAGGTAGCGCCCGCCGCGCTCGCGCAGCGCTCCCTGTTGCACGAGGCGCCGCGCGTGGTCCTCCCAGCGCGGGCCGAACACCTCGCCATCCTCCGGCGTGAGCGGCAGCTCGTAGGCCGCCGCGGCAAGGTGCGCCTCGTGGATCTGCTCGGACTCGTGGTCGAGGATCGCCTGCTCCACCGGCCGCTCCAGGAACTCGGTCGGGTGGCGGCAGAAGAATTGGTCGAGCGCGTCCTCGCCGGCCACGTACATCGCCAGCCCGGTGTTGCGGCGCCCCGCTCGGCCCCACATCTGACGCAGGCTCGCGACGGTGCCGGGGAAGGTCACGCAGAGGGCGGCGTCGAGGTCGCCGATGTCGATGCCGAGCTCGAGGGCGTCGGTGGCCACGACCGCGAGCAGGTCGCCCTCCGACAGCCGCTGCTCGATCTCGCGCCGCTGGGCCGGGGTGTAGCCCGCGCGGTAGGGAGCGATGCGCTCCGCCAGATCGGGCCGTCCCGCGTCCTCGAGACGCTGGCGCGTGAAGCGCTGGATCAGCTCCACGCCGCGGCGCGACTTCAGGAAGCAGATCGTCCGGATCTCGCGCTCGACCAGCCCGGCGAGCAGGTTCGACGCCTCCGACAGCGCGGACGCGCGCCGGCCGAGCCGCTCGTCCACGAGCGGCGGATTCCACATGGCGATCTGGCGCTCGGCCCGCGGGGCGCCGTCGCGGTCCACGAGCTCGACCTCGACGCCGGTGAGCCGCTCGGCCAACTCGCTCGGATTGGCGATCGTGGCGCTGGTGAGCAGAAAGCGCGGCTCGCTGCCATACGCGCGGGCGAGGCGCCGCAGCCGGCGCAGCACGTTCGCCACGTGCGAGCCGAACACGCCGCGGTACACGTGGGCCTCGTCCACCACCACCCAGGCGAGGTTCGCGAGCACGTCGCCCCACGAGCGGTGGTTGGGCAGCACGCCCACGTGCAGCATGTCCGGGTTGGTGAGGATCAGGTTCGAGCGCTGCCGGATCGCGCGGCGCTCCTCGCGCGGGGTGTCGCCGTCGTAGATCGCGTGTCGCAGGTACTTGCCGCCCACCCGCGCGAGCCCGCGTGCCTGGTCCTGCGCGAGCGCCTTCGTCGGGTAGAGGTAGAAGGCGCGCGCGCCCACGTCGCTCGCCAGCGTGTCGAGCACCGGCAGGTTGAAGGCGAGCGACTTGCCGCTGGCCGTGCCCGTCGTGACGATCGCGTGGCCGTGCCGGGCGGCCTCCAGCGCGTCGGCCTGGTGCGCCCAGAGCGACTCGATGCCGGCGGCCGCAAGCCCCTCGAGCAGCGCGGGGTGCAGGTCGTCCGGGATCGGTTCCGCAAGGCCCGCCTGCTCGCGCTCGCGGGAGCTGGCCACGAGCTCCTCGTCGCGCCCGGGCTCGAGCACGGCTTCCCAGGGGTAGGTGGTCTGAGCGCGGCTCACGGACTGCGATAGTACGCGGGACTTGATCCGGTCCTTCCACCACTCGCAGTACGCGCTGGAGCGGCTGCTCGAAGGGAAGCGGGAGACCGTTACGGTCGTGCTTCCGACGCGCGAGGTGGCCGACACGATCGGCCCGATCGTGGAGCGGCTGCGGGGGCTCGCGCCGCTGATCGACCAAATCCTGGTCGTTGATGCCGCCTCCGGCGATGGCACCGCGGAGATCGCGGCAGCCAGAGGGGCCGAGGTTCACCAGGAGTCGGAGCTCCTGCCGGACTTCGGGCCCGTACTCGGCAAGGGCGATGCCATGTGGCGGGCGCTCGCGGTCGCGCGCGGCGAGCTGGTGGTCTACCTCGACTCCGACACGCCCGACTTCTCGCCCCACTTCGCCACCGGGCTGCTGGGGCCGCTCGTCTGCGAGCGGGACGTGCGCTTCGTGAAGGGACACTTCAGGCGCCCGTTCACCGCGCCCGACGGCCGCGAGTACCCGAGCGACGGCGGCCGCGTGACCGAGCTCACCGCAAAGCCGCTCCTGTCCGCTTTCTTCCCCGACCTGGCGGGCTTCATCCAGCCGCTGGCCGGCGAGGTGGCGGCTCCGCGCGAGCTGTTCGAGCGGCTGCCCTTCGCCACCGGGTACGCCGTCGAGACCGCGATGCTCCTCCACGCGCGCGACGCGCTCGGCGGCACCGACGGCATGGCCCAGGTGGACCTCGAGCTGCGGCGCAACCGCCACCAGCCGCTGTCTGACCTCGCCCCGATGGCGCGCGAGGTGCTCGGTGCGGTTCTGGAGCGCCTGGCCGCCGAGGGCCGCCTTCTCCAGGGCGGCCACGAGCCCCCCGTCGAGCGCCCGCCATATGCAACGCTCAGCGCGCACGCGTAGTGGGCATCAGGTGCGTTTACACGGATCTCGACGGGACGCTCCTCGGTAGCGGGGCGTCGCTCTTCCGCACCGCGAACGGAGACTTCACGCTGCTGGCGGCGCGCGCGCTCGAGGCGTGCCACCGCGCCGGGGCCGAGGTGGTGATCAAGTCGGGGCGGCGGCGCGCGCAGGTGATGGAGGACGCTCGCCTGCTCGGCCAGAGCTCGTACATCTTCGAGGTCGGCTCGGGCCTCGTGATCGACGGCGAAACGACGTTCCTCACCGACGAGCTCCAGCCCCGCGAGGGCGAGACGGTGCATGCCCAGATCGCGGCGAGCGGCGCGCCTGATCTGCTGCTCCGCCACTACGCCGACCGCCTCGAGTCGCACGCGCCCTTCCACCTGGACCGCGAGGTCTCGCACCTGTTCCGAGGCTTGGTCGACGCCGACGAGGCGAACGCCCTGCTGGCGGCCGAGGGGCACGTCGGCCTGCGCCTGGTGGACAACGGCGAGATCGCGCCGGACACGCACACCTTTCACCTGATCCCGGCCGAAGTCTCCAAGGCCCGGGCCGTGGCGGCGCACATGCGCGCACGCGGCTACGCACGGGAGGAGTGCATCGCCGTGGGCGACTCGCGCGAGGACCTGGAGGTGGCCGAGGTCGTCGGGCGCCTCTTCCTGGTCGCGAACGCCGTGGTCGGGGACACGACCGCGTTCGGCAACGTGGAGCGCACGGAAGCTGCAATGAGCGAGGGCTTCTACGAAGCCGTGATCCGAGCGCTGGCCGAGGCCCGCTGAGCCCGGAACAGCTGTCTTTCGCGCCCTGCAAGCCCGCCACCAGCTCGTAACCAACGTTACAATCAAGGGTATTCCGGACAGTCGGGATCGCTTCGGATCCCACCGGATTCAGGAGGCTGTAGATGCACCTCTCCGATGCACATCATTTCCGCAAGATGCTTGCGGGAGCGTGCATGGTCGTGGCGCCTGTTTTCCTGCTCGTCGCGACGGTGATCCACCCCGCGAGCGACATGGACGAGGCGACTCAGGTGGCCACGATCGCCGAGAACCTCGACGTGTGGTACGCGGCTCACCTGATCGCGCTGGTGGCCATCGTGCTGACGGTTCCGGCGCTGCTCGGGCTGATGCACATGCTGCGTGAGCGTCAGGTGTCGCTCGGGCACGTGGGCGGCGGCCTGGCGCTGATCGGGTTGCTCGCGTTCGTTGGGCTCGTCGCGATGGAGCTCGTGATGTGGGAGCTGGTCAGCGAGGGTGACCAAGCCGCGGCGGTGACGCTGCTCCAGGGGCTGAACGAGAGCGCCGGGATCCTCATCCCGTTCGCCTTCGTGTCGTTCGGATTCTCGATCGGCATGGCCCTGCTGTCCGTTGGGCTGTACAGGGCCCGCGCCGTGCAGTCGTGGATGGCGGTATGCGTGGGCGCCGGGGCGATTCTGTTCGGCTTCGGGATCGCGACCGCAATGAACTGGCTGACGATCGTGGCCGCGGCGTTCCTCGTCGTGGGCCTCGGGTCGATCGGCCGGATGGTCCTCCGCGAGACCGACGAAGCCTGGGAGCACACTCCCGAGTACGAGGGCTTCCGCCCCGTGCCAGGGATGCGCTAGTCCCAGTACGCGGCGGCCGGAAGGCCGCCGCACGGGTGAGGCAGCACGGGCGCCCCAAGTGGGCGCCCGTGGCTTTCGCGGGGCGGGTTAGTGTCTGCACATGGACGAGCTCGCCGAACAGGCTGTCGACGCGATCAACGACATCTCGGGGAGGCACGAGGGCCACCGCGCCGCGCATGCCAAGGGCACCCTGCTCACAGGCACGTTCACACCGGCTGCCTCCGGGCTCACCACGGCGGCCCACATGCAGGACGAGCCGGTGCGCGTGACCGCCCGCGTCTCGAACGGCGGTGGTGACCCGGGCATCCCTGACTACGCAAAGGAGGGCCGTGGCCTCGCGGTGAAGTTCTACCTGCCCGACGGTTCGCGCACCGACGTCGTGGCGCTCAGCCTGCCGTGCTTCTTTGCGCGCACGCCCGAGGACTTCCTCGACTTCACGCGGGCCCGCAAGCCGGACCCGGAGACCGGGAAGCCGGACTTCGCGAAGATCGGCGCCTGGCTCGAGGCGCATCCCGAGGCGGGGCCGGCGATCCAGGCGGCCGTGACGGCCGACCCGCCCGAGAGCTACGCAACCGTGGCCTACAACTCGATCCATTCGTTCCGCTGGACCGCGCCCGACGGAACCGAGCGCTACGTCCGCTACCGGTTCGAGCCGGAGGCGGGCGAGAGCACGCTCTCGGAGGAGGACGCCAGGGCCCGCGGGCGCGACTACCTCCAGGAGGAGGTCGCCGCCCGCGACTCCACGGCGTTCCGGATGGTCGCGGTGATCGCCGAGGCGGGCGACGCCGTGAACGACCCCACCCTCGCCTGGCCGGAGGAGCGCGAGAGGGTCGAGCTCGGCCGGCTCGAGCTGACCGGGCTTGATACCGAGCGCGAGCGCGACGGCGACATCCTCGTCTTCGACCCCGCGCGCGTCACGGACGGCATCGACCTGAGCGACGACGAGATCCTCCGCTTCCGCCCGCGGGCGTACTCCGCATCGGTGACGCGCCGCAGCGGCGCACCGGCGCCGGCCTAAGAGGGTCAGCCGCCAGCTGTGTCCCAGGAGAACGTCGAGATCGTGCGGCGGCACTATGCAGGGCTGGTCGACGGCTTCGGTCTCGGGAGATTCGAG
>DASUQG010000170.1:0-3730 GCA_036280695.1 Thermoleophilaceae bacterium | reverse complement strand
CCGACGAACGCGATCCGCAGCGGCTCCTCGGGCGCGCGCGTACGTGGGTACGAGACGCCGCCCTCGGGCAGCGCGACGCCGTTGGGGATCACCCGGTAGCGGCCGCCGTAGAAGCGCCGGCCGGTCCAGGCGGCGGCCTCGGAGACCGCGATCCGCGCCGACAGGTGGTTGAGCTTGCGGCGGGCGCCCAGCAGCGCCGCCACGGCGTGCGGCGGCGTGCTCTCCGAATAGCAGTGGAACGTGCCCACGAGCGGCGCGTCGGCCGAGGTCAGCGCGTCCCAGCCCACCACGGGCGCGACGGGCTCGTGCAGGTGGACAACGTCGAAGGCGCCCGCCCGCAGCTCCCGGCGCAGCGTGGAGACGGCATAGGGCGTGTGCGCGAGGTTGGAGACGGCGCCGTTGGACGGCCAGCCGATCGTCGGCCCGAGCGACACCAGCCAGTCCGGCACGGGCCGGACCTGCGGACGGGCACCGCGGTGCAGGACCGCGGTGCGGCGGACGTCAGGGTCGAACGGCGCCAGGACGCGGACGTCGTGCCCCGCCGCCGAGAGCTCGGTGGCCAGGGCCTCGATGTGCCGCGTCACGCCGCCCGGGTACGTCCACGAGTACGGGGAGACGAGGGCGACCCGCATGTCACCTCCGATCCTACGGGGCGCGGCAGAGCGACCCCGTTCGGCTAACCCCCTCTAATACGCTGTAGGCAGCTATGCCCGACCGCCAGTTCGTCAAGTACACGTTCCTGAAGGTCGATCCGGCGTGGCGCCGGCTGGAGGCCGAGGAGCGCGCCCGCCACAAGCGCGAGTTCATCGCCGCCTGCGAGGATTTCGGCTCTGAGCGGCTGCTGCGCGCCTTCTCGCTCGTCGGCACGCGCGGCGACGCGGACCTGATGCTGCTCTCGCAGGCCACCAACCTCGAGCGCATCCACGAGCTGCACGTCGTGCTGGCCCAGAGCGGCCTGATGCACTGGTGCGAGACGCCGTACTCCTACCTGGCGATGACGAAGGCGTCGGAGTACTCGGACGAGTCGCGCCTCGAGGTCCGCCCGGCGCACGCGAAGTACCTGTTCGTCTACCCGTTCGTGAAGACGCGCGAGTGGTACCGCTTGGCGCCCGACGAGCGCTGGCGCGTCATGCAGGAGCACATCAAGGTCGGCCGCGAGTACCCCGAGATCGACCTCAACACGTCCTACTCGTTCGGCCTCGACGACCAGGAGTTCGTGGTCGCTTTTGAGACCGACGACCCGGGCTCGTTCCTGGACCTCGTCCAGCGCCTGCGCACCACGGAGTCCTCCGAGTTCACCAAGCGCGACACGCCGACCTTCACGTGCGTGTCGATGTCGGTCGAGCGGGCGCTCAACGCGCTCGACGGCGCTGCGCTGCCGGTCTCGCTGCCCGGCTGAGACGCGTCTGCATAGGGTCAGGGCTTCATTTTCCCGGCGAGATGCCGATGGTGTGGGCATGACCCAGCTTCATGCAGAGCGTTACCGCCTGGTGACGCGCAGCGATTTCGACGGGCTGGTCTGTGCCGCCCTCCTCCGGCAGATGGACATCCTGGGTGACGTCAAGTTCGTGCATCCCAAGGACGTGCAGGACGGGAAGGTCGAGCTTGGCCCGTCCGACATCACCACCAATCTCCCCTACTCCCCGAACGTGCACCTGGCGTTCGACCACCACTCCTCCGAGATGGTCCGTGTCGCCCGCCGGCACGACAACCACGTGATCTGGCCCGGCGCCGAGTCCGCCGCCCGCGTGGTCTACGAGTACTACGGCGGCGCGCCGATCTTCCCCAGCATCTCCGAGGAGATGATGGACGCGGTCGACAAGGCCGACGCCGCGCAGTTCACGCTCGAGGAGATCCTCAACCCCGAGGGCTGGGTGCTCCTGAACTTCCTGATGGACCCGCGCACGGGCCTCGGGCGGTTCCGCAACTTCCGCATCTCCAACTACCAGCTGATGATGCAGCTGATCGACGCGTGCACCACGAAGACCGTCGGCCAGATCCTGCGCACGGCGGACGTCGCCGAGCGCGTCGAGCTCTACTTCGAGCACGCCGAGCGCGCCAAGGAGCAGGTGCTCCGCTGCGCCACCGTGCACGGCAACCTGGTGGTGCTGGACCTCCGCAACGAGGAGGTCATCCACCCCACCAACCGCTTCATGATCTACGCGCTCTTCCCCCAGTGCAACATCTCGATGCACGTGCTGTGGGGCCTCAAGCAGCAGAACACCGTGTTCGCGACGGGCAAGTCGATCCTCGACCGCTCGAGCCGCACGAACATCGGCGAGCTGATGCTCGAGTACGGCGGCGGCGGCCACGATGCGGCCGGTACCTGCCAGGTCTCCAACACGCGCGCCCCGAAGGTCCTGGGCGAGCTGATCGAGCGCATCAGCGCGGACGAGCTCGTCGAGGAGGACGTGCCCGCCGCCCCGCAGCGCCCCGCAGTCCCCGCGCGCCGCTAGCCGGCGCCGGGGTCGCCTGCCTTCCGGCGGTCTTCGATATCGAGCAGCTCGTGCTCGGCCTCGTGGTCCACCTGCAGGGTGGTGTGGTGGATCCCGAACCGGTCGTGCAGAAGCTGCTCGAGCTCGCGCCTGCGGCCGTGGCAGTCGTCGCCCGGCCGCACGAGCACGTGCGCGGCCAGCGCGGGGAAGCCCGCGGTGAGCTCCCAGACGTGCAGGTCGTGGACCTCGACGATCCCCGGCGCACCCGCGAGAGCGCGGCCGACGTCCTCGGTTCGCACGCCTGACGGGGTGCCCTCCAGCAGCACCGCGCTCGACTCCCGCAGCAGGCTCCAGCCCGAGCGGACCATCAGCGCGGCGACCAGCAGCGCGGCCACCGGATCGGCCTCGCGCACGCCCGTGAGCAGCACCACGGCACCCGCCGTGGCGGCGCCGAGCGACGCGTAGAGGTCGGCCAGGATGTGGGCGCGCGCGCCCTCGACGTTGAGCGAGCGGCGCTCCGCCCGTGCGAGCTGCCAGGCCGCCGCGACGTTGACGACCGCGCCGAGCAGGCCGACCACCAGCACCAGCCCGCCTTCCACCTCGGGCGGCGAAGAGAAGCGCTGCACGGCCTCGACCGCGATCACCCCGGCGAGCACCAGCAGCGAGGCCCCGTTGACCTGGGCGGAGAGCACCTCGGCGCGGCCGAGCCCGAACGTGAAGCGCGCGCTGGGCGGCCTGGCCGCCAGCCGCGCGGCGACCAGCGCGAGCGCGAGCGAGCCCGCGTCGGTGAGCATGTGCGCGGCGTCGGAGAGCAGCGCCAGCGAGCCCGCGAGCAGGCCCGCGATCACCTCCGCGACCATGAAGCCGAGGATCAGCGCGAGCGCCGCGGCGAGCCGCCCGCGGTCGGCGTCTGGCGCCACGGCGTGGTGGTGGTGCCCGTGGGAGTGGTGCGCGTGGGTCTCTAAGCTCATCGGCCCGATGGGTCGCCTCCCCCTCATCATGGCGCTGATCGCGGCCGTGCTCGCCGTCGCGGGCTGCGGCGGGTCCGACGACGGCGGCGACGGCACCGCCAACGTCCCGGACTCGGGCGGCCTGCGCGAGAAGGTGCGCGCCGCCGCGTCCCCGGCCGCGACCGAGTTCCCGGCCGTCGAGGGGCGCAGCCTCCAGCAGGTCGCCGACTCGATGCAGGGCGGCCCGGAGGTCGGGCTGGCCGGGCAGACCTTCACGGTCGGGCAGAACCGGCTTCCGTTCGGCGTGATCGACGCGCAGGGCCGGTTCATCTACGGCAAGACCGC
>DASUQG010000169.1:0-15936 GCA_036280695.1 Thermoleophilaceae bacterium | reverse complement strand
GCCGGCCGGCAAGGTGATCGTGCTCGCGTCGAACGGCTACACCGACACCTCGATGGGCGGGGGCACAAAGCTGCTGCGGCTGCATCAGAACGGGTGCGCCGGGGTGCTCACGGACGGCCGCCTGCGCGACTTCGACGAGCTTGCGCGCTACGACTTCGCAGCCTACTGCTCGGGTGAGGCGACTCGCTGGGGAGGCGACCAGTTGACCCCGTTTCAGGCAAACGTGCCAGTAGTCCTCCAGGGCGTGGGCGTGCTGCCCGGCCAGTACGTGTTCGCCGACTCCTCCGGCGCTGTGTTGATTCCGGACGGCCAGATCGACGAGGTGCTGGCCGAGGCACGCAACGTCGAGGCCACGGATGCCGCCTCTCGCGACCAGATCGCCCGCGAGCAGCTTCGCGTGAACGATCACCTCCGCTAGTAGCCCCCGCGCTTGTTCGACGCGCGGTGCTCCTTTCGCGCCCGCCGCTAGGCCCGTTTCGCCGGCTCTGTGAGACGCAAGGCGCCCCCAGAGGGCGTGTAGATGCTCTCGTGGCCGTCGTCCCATTTGATGCGATAGCGAGCCGACGGTGGGCCGTGGACGACCTCCTCTATGACACCCCTGCGAGGTGGCCGCTCGGTCGATTCGGACTCGACCTCCACGTGATCGCCTGCTTTCAATTCCATGCCCTCACCTCCTGCGACTGGCCGGACACACGCGTGATACCAGAAACGACGCAATCCGGCTTGCGGCCCGGTCGGCGAGTGCAATCATCCACTTGAGACCCGACCCACTGAGGTGGTGAAGATGTGTCACGAGCGGTGGATGCGCCGGCAGCGGCGGCGCGAGGAGCGCTTTGACGAGGAGCTCCGGTACCTGTTCGACGAGCGTGAGCGCTCGGAGCCGCCGGTACCGGTCGTAGAGCATGACCGGGACGATGAGCCGGCGGACGCAGATCGGGCGCCGGTCGAGGCCTTTACGCGCGCCTAGAGTCTCGGCATGCCCCGGCTGGAGGACTTCAGCTTCGGGCGGATCGTCGTGGACGGTGAGGAGCAGACCCGCGACCTCATCGTGCTGCCCGACCGCGTCCTCACGAATTGGTGGAGGCGCGAGGGGCACTCGCTCGCAGTCGAGGACCTCACTGAGGTGGAGGACGAGCTCCCTGAGAAGCTCATACTCGGCACCGGGGCGCACGGCCAGCTTCGCCCGCCGCGCGCCGTGATCGAGGAGCTCGAGCGGCGGGGGATCGACGTGGAGGTGCTGCAGACCGCCGAGGCGGTTCGCCGCTACGGAGACCTTGACGAGCGGCGCACCGCCGCGGCTTTGCATCTCACGTGCTGAGCGGTGCCGGCGGGTCGCGTGCGACTCCTGGTGCGCGCCAAACCCGCCGGGTGAGCGCGGCCGGCCGCATGACATTCGCGCGGCACGCAAACTGCCTACTTCATAACGGGTGTAAAGCGGAGTGCTCGGCCTGCCGATAGGAAACACCGAGATGCGACGCGAGTGCAGCCGCTGCGGGGCATGGACCTTCCGCAGGATCTGCTGCGGTTGCGGAAGCAACCGGCTCGTGCCTCTGGAACGGGCATTGCTCAACGCTCCGGCTCCAGGTCCTCGAGACGACGTACCTCTTCTCGTCGAATCCAGCCGGTGGCCTGATCGAGCGCCTTCGCGTGGACCTCGGCCCTAGCGGCGCCATCAGGGCTGTCGTGGAAGTACGTCGGCCGCGATCCCGATCCGGACCGACCCGACGCGGTCAGGCTTATCCTCCGGATGTCCGTCGACAACGCGACCGGCTACGCCGCCTGACCGCCGCCGATCCGCTCCGTTCATGCGACGATGCACTCATGCAGACGCTCACGCCGAGTGGGCGACTCGGGCTCGTCCTGCATCCGCGCAGCGACCCGACGCCGGTGGTCGAGAAGCTCACGAGCTGGGCGAGGTCGCACGGCAAACAGGTGATCGTCGACGCCCGGGACGCCGCCCGCGTGCCCGGCGACGTGGAGCCCGTCAGCGAGGCTCAGCTGGTCGACGAGGCCGAAGCATTGATCAGTCTCGGCGGCGACGGCACGATGCTCGGCGCGTTGCGACTCGTCGCGGACCGGCCCATTCCCATCCTCGGCGTGAACCTCGGGAACCTCGGCTTCCTGGTCGAGGTCGAGCCGCACGAGCTCGACGCCGCGCTCGACCGGCTCGACACGGGCGACTACACCATCGAGGAACACAGCGGGGCGGTGCTGACGGATGGAGGCGACGAGTCGATCGCCTTCAACGACATCGCCCTCGCCAGCGTGCCCGGCGAGGGAGCGGTGCAGGCGTCGCTGACCGTTATGGGGCGAACGAGCGGGCGATACCGCTGCGACGCCCTCGTCATTGCCACGCCGATCGGCTCGACGGCGTATTCGTACGCGGCCGGCGGGCCACTCGTGTCACCGATGCTCGACGCCATGATCATCAGCCCCGTGGCGCCGATATCAGGCATCTCCCGGCCGGCTGTGATCTCGGGCGCAGAGGCGATCACGTTGGCGCTCGAGGAGAACAGCGGCCAACCCGCGCTCCAGGTGGACGGCACGATCGTGCGACGGATGCAGCCCCGCGAGGCGCTCGAAGTGCGCCTGCGACCGCGGGCGGGCCTCGTGGTGCGGCTTGACCCCGAGCGCTACCGGCGCCGCAGCGAGGTGAAGCTCAGCCTGCTCGACCTGCCCTTCCTACCCGAGGAGATGCGCGACGTGCTCCCCGGCGGCGATCCTGTCGCCCTGGCCCAGTAGTCGGCGAGCCGTTCCAGTCCCTCAAACCGGAAACGCGAACGCCCCGGCCGGGGGCCGGGGCGTCGCGGGTCAGCGAGTGCTGCGTGGTCTAACGGCCTGAGATTGCGGCGGCGACGTCGCTCTCATCGTGACCGTTGGCGGCCTGGACCTGCTGAGTGCGGGAGATCGCCGCGGCGACCTTGCTCTCGTCGGGGCGGGCCACTTCCGGCTGACCGGAGCGGGAGATCGCCGCTGCGACCTTGCTCTCGTCGGGCCGGACCGGGATCTGCGCCTGCTCGAAGCGGGCCAGCGAAGCCGCGACCTTGCTCTCGTCGGGGCGGGCGACTTCCGGCTTCGGCGCGATCGCCGCAGCGATGGCGCTCTCATCGGGGCGCACGCTCTGCGCCGCCGGGGTTGCGGTCGTGCTGATGGAGCTCTCGTCGTCTGTGGCGAGGATCGCCACGGTCGCGCCGAGGCCCACGAGCGCGACCAGCATGATCGCCAGCAGCACCTTGAGCTGCCGGAAGTGGGAACGAAGGACCACTGCGGGGTGCTGACGGGGGATTGCCTGACCCATGACTGCCTCCTGGTTGAGATGAACCTTCATCGGTGCCTATCGTGGACGGGGCCGGTTGCGGCGCGGCGACGCTTTGGCAACAGGGCGGTAACAGCGGCGTTTGGCGGGGGGTGGGCGGCTGCGGTACGTTGGACATACCGGCTCGCGTCCCCATTGCCATGGATTTCCGCATCCTCGGACCGCTCGAGGTCCTCGACGAGGCCCGCCGCGTCGCTCTAGGCGGGGATAAGCAGCGCGCGTTGCTTGGCCTTCTGCTGGTGCACGCGAACGAGACGCTCAGCACCGACCGGCTGATCGACGAGCTGTGGGGCGAGCACCCGCCCACGACGGCCGCGAAGACCGTGCAGGTCCACATCTCGCGCCTGCGCAAGGCACTCGCGGCGGGCGGCGGCAACGGATCGGAGGGCCTGGTCGTGACCCGCGAGCACGGCTACCAGCTCGAGATCGACCCCGAGCGCGTGGACTCGCGCCGCTTCGAGCGGCTGCTCTCCGAGGCCCGGAGCGAGCTCGCCGCGAACCGGCCCGAGACCGCGGCGCCCGCCCTCGAGAGGGCGCTCGCGCTGTGGCGTGGCGAGCCGCTTGCGGACCTTGCCTACGAGGGCTTCGCGCAGGCCGAGATCGCGCGTCTCGAGGACCTGCGAGTGGCCGCGGTCGAGCACCTGATCGACGCGAAGCTCGCGCTCGGCCGCCACGCCGAGGTGATCGGAGAGCTCGAGTCGCTCGTCGGCGAGTACCCCTACCGCGAGCACCTGCGCGCGCAGCTCATGCTCGCCCTGTACCGCTCCGACCGCCAGGCGGACGCGCTCCAGGCCTTCCAGGACGCCCGGCGCGCCTTGGTGGAGGAGCTCGGGATCGAACCGGGCGAGCGCCTGCGCGAGCTGGAGCGGGCGGTGCTTGCGCAGGATCCCGAGCTGGGGTACTCGGCGCCGCGGGCCGTGGAGCCGCCGGCGGAGCCCCCCGCCGAGGCGCCGCCTGACGGTCGCGCCGCCGAGCCCGCGCCGCTCGAGACCGGCGCCACGCCGTCCGCGCGCAGGCTGGTGAGCATCGTCTTCGCCGACCTCGTGGGCTCGACGGCGCTCGCCGAGCAGCTCGACCCCGAGTCGATGCACGGCGTGCTCGATCGCTTCACCGAGATGTGCAGCGAGGTCATCGAGCGCCACGGAGGCTCGGTGGAAGGGTTCATCGGCGACGCCGTGGTGGGCGTGTTCGGCCTCACCGAGCTCCACGAGGACGACGCGCTGCGAGCGGTGCGCGTGGCGATCGAGATGCGCGATGCGGGCGCGGCGCTGAGCGCGGACCTGAAGCGCGAGCGAGGCGTGGAGATCGCCATGAAGTTCGGCGTCGAGTCGGGCGAGGTGTTCCTCGGCGCCGGCACGCGGCGCACGCAATTCGCCGCCGGGGACGCCTACAACGTCGCGTCCCGCCTCGAGGGGATCGCGCGCGAGGGCGAGATCCTGCTCGGCGAGAACATCCACGAGCTCGTCCGCGACGCCGTTCGCGTCGAGCGCCTCGAGCCGGTCGCTCTCAAGGGGCGGACGGCAAAGGTGCAGGCCCGGCGGCTGCTCGAGCTGGCGGACGACCAGACCTGGGTCCGCCCATCGGGCACTCCGTTCGTCGACCGCGAGAGCGAGCTCGAGGAGCTGCGCGAGGTCTTTGGACGCGTGCGCCGCGCGCGCGGCTGCCACGCCATTACGGTCGTCGGCCCGGCCGGAATCGGCAAGTCGCGCCTCGCGCGGGAGCTGATCCCCGACGTCGGCGAGGACGGGACCGTCGTGGTGGGCCGCTGCCCCGCCTACGGCGAGGGCGTGACGTACCGGCCGCTCGCCGAGATCGTGAGCCAGCTCGGAGGGACTGACCCCCGGCAGCGTGTCACCGAGCTCCTCGAGGGCGAGGAGTCGATGGCGCGGCTCGTGCTCGGCGCGATCGGCCTCTCCGAGGGAGCGGCCCAGCCGGAGGAGACGTTCTGGGCGGTCCGGAAGTTGCTGGAGCGCGTGGCGCAGTCGGGTCCGCTGTTGGTGATCGTGGACGACATCCACTGGGCGGAGCCGACCCTGATCGACCTGCTCGAGTACCTCGTGGCGTTCTCGAGCGAGCACCCGATCCTGCTCCTCTGCCTCGCAAGGCCCGACTTCGTTCAGGCACGCCCCGCCTGGGTGGCGCCGCAGCCGAACAGGTCGCTGCTGATGCTCGGCGCGCTGCCGGAGACGGAGGCCCGTCAGCTCGTCGAGAGCGCCGGCTCCGGCGAGCTCTGGTCGCGCACCGCCACTCGGATCGTGGAGACGGCCGAAGGCAACCCGCTCTTCCTCGAGCAGCTGATCGCCATGGGAGCGGAGGGCGACGAGGCCGCGCTGCCGTCCACCATCCAGGCCGTGCTGGCCGCGCGCATCGACGGCCTGGCTCCCGCCGAGCGCGCCCTGCTCGAGCACGCCTCGGTCCAGGGCCGGAGCTTCTACGCCGGGCCGCTCGCGGAGGTCCTCGAGTGCGAACCGTCCGAGCTCGCACCGCACATGGTCTCGCTCGTCCAGAAGCAGCTGATCCGCGCCGAGCGCTCGGATCTACCGGGGGAGGATGCCTTCAGGTTCGCGCACGTGTTGATTCGCGAGGCCGCGTACCACGGCGTGCCGAAGCAGCGCCGCGCCGAGCTGCACGAGCACCTGGCTCAGTGGCTCCAGGACAGAGGGGGCGCCGAGGACGAGACCCTCGGACATCACCTCGGCGAGGCGTATCGATGCCGAGCCGAGCTCGGGCTGGCCGGCGAGCGGGAGCAGGCGCTGGCCAAGGCGGCGGCGGAGCGGCTGGCGGCCGCGGCGGACGCGGCCCTACTGCGCGGCGATCCCCATGCCGGAGCACGCCTGCTCGAGCGAGCGACCTCGCTCCTGGAGGGGGATGCCGCCGCCTGCGGCGAGCTGCTGCCGGCGCTCGGAGCGGCGCTCTTCGAAGCCGGCCGCATGGGCGACGCCGCGCGCATTCTGGACGAGGCGATCGCACGTGCGCCCGCCGAGCGACTGCGAGCACGTGCGCAGGTGGAGCGCGAGCTGGTCCGGCTCGAGACCGAGACGAACGTGGGCACCGAGCAGGCGCGCAGCGTCATAGACGCGGTGCTGCCGCTGCTCGAGAGCGAGGGCGACGAGTACGGCCTGTCGCGGGTCCTGTTGCTGCGCGGCTGGCTTGCGTACGAGCTCGGCTACGTCGCGAGCGCCGACGAGTCCTGGCGCGAGAGCGCGGAGAACCTGCGCTCCGCCCGCTGCGAGCGTGAGCTGTTCGAGATCATCGGCTGGCGCGCGCTCGCGGCCGTTCTTGGACCGGATCCGGTGGACGACGCGATCAGCCGCTGCGAGGAGTTCCGCGAGCTCGTCCGCTCGAGCCCGATCGCCACCGCATCGACTCTCAACCCGCTGGCGGTGCTCCATGCCATGAAGGGCGAGTTCGAGACCGCCGAGCAGCTCCTACAGCAGGCCGGCGAGATGCTCCACGAGCTCGGCGGCATCGGCTCCGGCGTGTCGCATCTCGAGACCTGGGTGAGGCTGCTCGCGGACCGCCCGGCGCTCGCCGAGGCGCGGCTGCGCGCCGACATGGACACGCTGTCGTCGATGAACGCGGGCGGGGCGCTCGCCACCACGACCGCCCTGCTGGCGCAGGTGGTCTACGCCCAGGGGCGCATGCGCGAGGCGGGCGAACTGTGTCGGATGACACAGCGCCGTGCGGCGGCGGAGGACACGATGACCCAGGTGATCTGGCGCGGCGTCCAGGCGAAGGTCCTGGCCCACGAGGGCCGCGGCGAAGAGGCGGAGTCGCTCGCCCGCGAGGCGGTCACCCTCGCCGAGCCGACCGACTTGCTCTTGCATCGCGGCGATGCGATGCTCGATCTGGCCGAAGTGCTCCGAACCTGCGAACGAATCGAAGAGTCGGATCACGCGGCCTTCACTGCCCTCAAGCTCTACGAGCTCAAGGGCAACGTGGCCGCTGCGGCCCGAGCGGTCGCTGCTCAGTCGTCGAACAGGAGGTGAGTGATGCCGGCCAGGCCGAATTTCACGGATGTGAAGCTCAACGGCAACAGGATTCAGGCGTTCGGCGAGTCGGTGGAAGATGATCTCGACGATCTTGTCGGGATCCAGGTGTTCGTGAGCCAGGAGTCCAAGGCCGCCGGTGGAGCCGTGCAGATGGCGGCCGGCGTCGTGCCCGTGAAGGACTCACCGTGGACAGCCGAGTTCGACAACAACGGCCTCGTTGCCGGTCCCGCGGTGGCGATCGGTGTGGAAACCCACAGTCAGCCGTTCACGTCGATCACCTGGGCCCAGCCGGTGGAGATCACGGAGTAGGCAAATGCCGACCGGCCAGGGGGTCGCCCGCCACGGCACGGTCGTCCCGCCGGGTCAGGACGTCGACGCCAGCCGCGAGGCGCCCACCGGACGCTTCGGGCAGCTGTTCCCGGGCCTCCTGCCGTGCGAGCTGAGCGACGGCGCGATCGACGAGATCGTCGCGTGGATGGGGGATAAGACCCGCTCGCGCGCGGCGAACCCGCGGATTCCGGCGGGATTCACGTACCTCGGGCAGTTCATCGACCACGACATCACCTTCGACCCGACGACCACGCTCAACGCGAACGTCGACGCGGAGTTCCTGATCAACTTCCGCACGCCGCGCTTCGACCTCGACAGCGTCTACGGGGCCGGACGCGTGGTGCAGCCGTTCCTTTACGACTGGAAATCGGAGCCGGAGGGCGTGAGCCTGCTGACGGGACGGAGCGGGGACGACCAGGTCGAGGACCTGCCGCGGAATTCCCAGGGGCGAGCCCTCATCGGCGATCCGCGCAACGACGAGACCGCGATCATCGCCCAGCTGCACCTGCTCTTCATCCGCTTCCACAACGCGGTCGTCGAGCGGCTGGTCGATGCCGGCAGGAGGCGAAAGGCCAACGACCTCTTCGAGGCGGCGCAGAAGCTCGTGCGCTGGCACTACCAGTGGATCGTCGTCCACGAGTTCCTGCCGGCGGTGGTGGGCGAGGCGATCGCCGACGACGTGATCTCCTCTCCCGCAGACGGCTCGGCGCCAGAGGTGGCGCTGAAGTTCTTCGACTGGCGGAGGCATCCGTTCATCCCCGTCGAGTTCTCAGGCGCGGCCTACCGCTTCGGTCACAGCATGGTGCGGCGCGCGTACGGCGTGAAGCGGCCGGCGCCGGGGGCGGGGGTGACGGCGGCGATCGAGCAGTCGCTGCCGATCTTCCCCGACCTCGCGGGGTTCAGACCGCTGAGTGACGGCGTGATCGTCGAGTGGGAGCGGCTCTTCGCCGTGGACGGCGCGCCGCTCTCTCCGCAGGTGAGCCTGATGGTCGACACGTCGATCGCAAGTCCGCTCTTCGAGCTGCCGGATGAGGCCCGGGACCAGGCGTCGCTGCCGCGGCGGAACCTTGAACGGGGCCGGCGGCTGGGCCTGCCGTCGGGTCAGGACATCGCCGCCGTGATGCATGAGCCGCCGCTCACCGAGGACGAGCTCGAGCTCGCCAAGCTGCCGAAGAGCCGAGACGAGCTGAAGGCCGCCGCGCCGCTCTGGTACTACCTCCTCTGCGAGACGGCCAGGGCGGTGGACCCGCAGGACCGGCCCCGACCGGGCACGCACCTCGGGCCGGTCGGCGGCCGGATCGTCGCCGAGGTGCTCGTCGGCCTGCTCGCCGGCGACCGCAACTCCTACCTGCACAGCGATCCGCCGTGGCAGCCGCGCGAGCTCGGCACGGACGGCAGCTTCACGATGGCGGACTTCATCAAAATCGCACAGAGCTGGCGGGCCCCGGAGCCGGGTTGAGCGGGAGCGGGTCGGGCGGGCGCGGCCGCCGCCGGAAGTCGAAGTCGGCCGCGAGGTCGCCGAGGACCATCGCGTTCTCGCGCACGTCGGGGCGAGGGTCGGGGCGCCCGTCGGTGCGCGGGTCCAGGCGCTGGCCACCGAGGAAGTCGTCCTCGATGAACTTGTTGATCGCATCGAATGACAGCGTCTGGTGGTCGATGTATCCCCGTCGTGCGTAGGGGCTGATGACCATCGACGGGACGCGGATGCCGTAGCCGTTCGGGTCCACCTGCGGCGGGGAGACGTGGTCGTAGAAGCCGCCCCAGTCGTCCCAGGTGAGGAAGATCGCTGCGCTGTCCCAGTCGGGACCGCGCATCACGGTGGCCGGATGGTGCGGGCGCAAGCTGAAGCCAGGATAAGCGCGCGGCTCTTGCGATCATGCGGGCATGGCACGGCTTGGGGCCAAGGAGCGCGCGCAGCTTCCCGATAGCGCCTTTGCGTACATCGATTCGGGCGGCAATCGGCGCCTGCCGATCCACGACGCCGCACACGTCCGGAACGCCCTCGCGCGCTTCGGGCAGGTGGCGTTCGAGGACGAGGCCGCCCGCGACCGGGCACGCAGCCGGCTCCTCAGGGCTGCCAAGAAGCACGGCATCATGCCGATCGGCTTCATCAGCGCGCAGCTAGAGCCGCAGCGGAAGCTGCCGAAGGGCAACGTCACGTTCCTGCTCACGGATATCGAGGGCTCGACCGAGCTGCTCTCGCGCCTCGACGACCGCTACGCCGCGCTGCTCGCCGGTGTCCGCCGCCTCGTGGGCGCCGAGGTCCGGTCCGCGGGTGGCCATCAGGTGTCCGCGCGCGGCGACGACGTCTTCGCCGTCTTCGAGCGCGCCCCCTCGGCGCTCGAGGCGGCCATCGCGATCCAGCGTGCGATGAGCGCGGGCGATTGGCCGGAGGGGATGGACGTGCGGCTGCGAATCGGCCTGCACAGGGGCCGTCCCGACCTCACCGAGACGGGCTACGTCGGGCTCTCGGTCCACGCCGCCGCTCGCATCTGCTTCGCGGCGCACGGCGGGCAGATCGTCATGTCCGCCGCGGTGCACTCGGCGATCGACTCGCTCGCGGACGGGGTCAGCCTAGAGGGGCTCGGGTCCTGGCGTTTCCGCGGCCTGCCCGAGCCGATCGAGATCTTCCAGGTGGACGCGCCCGGCCTGCTCGACGACTTCCCGCCGCTGCGGGGCGTCAGCCGCTGACGGGAACCGGGCTGCGGCGCCGCAGCCGCCGGCGCTCGAGAGGTCCGAGCCCGCTCGACGGGGGGTCGACCAGCACGATCTCGTCCGCGCCGCGTGCGAGAGCCTCGCCGGCCAGCGCGTCGACCGCTCCACGACCGCGTGCGACGAGCACGTCGAAGTCCACTCCCTCGTGGGGAGCCACCGCCCGAGCCGCCCTCGCGAGATCGTCGCGGGCGAGCTCGCGGCAGACCTCGTTCCAGAGCACGGAGCGCGTATCGCAGCAGCGGCTCGACGGCCGCTCCTCGGCCACCAGGGCAAGCACGGTCACCCGCGAGCCGCGGCCTCGCGCGGTCTCGCAGAGCGCGCGAAGCGCGGCGTCCGCCCGCTCGCTTGCCCGGTAGAGGACCAGCGCATGTGCCCGGCTACGCTTCACCGATGCGAAGACTAATCGTCTCCGAGTTCGTGACCCTCGACGGCGTCATGGAGGCGCCCGGTGGGGAGGAGGGGCATCCGCACACCGGCTGGGTCTTCGACTTCGTCAGCCCCGAGCAGGAGCGCTACAAGCTGGACGAGGTGATGGAGGCCGAGGCGCTGCTCCTGGGACGCGTCACGTACGAGGGCTTCGCGGGCGCCTGGCCCCAGCGGGGCGGGCCGTTCGCCGACAAGATGAACGGCATGCCGAAGTACGTGGTCTCGACCACGCTCGAGGACCCGGAGTGGAACAACACCACCGTGATGCGCGACGCGAAGGAGGTCGCCGGGCTGAAGGAGCAGGACGGCGGGCCGCTCCTCGTGGCCGGCAGCCGCACGCTCGTGCACGGGCTGATGGAGCACGGGCTCGTGGACGAGTACCGCCTCATGATCTTCCCGGTGGTGCTCGGAAGCGGCGCGCGGCTGTTCCCCGAGACGCCTGACAAGACGCCGCTCAGGCTCGCCGACACGCGCAGCTTCGACTCGGGCGTCGTGGTGCAGAGCTACGAAACGGCGGGAAGCCCGGCCTGAGCCGGGCTTCCCGAGGCGCGCTGCAGTCCCGTTCAGGGATGCTGTATCTCGTTTACGGCGGTCACCTCGAAGCTCTTGTTCACGAGCACCTCGAGCTCCGTCCCGTCTGATTTCCGCACGTGCGCCTCGTAGGGCGAGCCGTGGTCGGCGTCGGTCTCGACACGCTCGACCGTGCCGCCGTCCACCTTTGCCAGCGCGGCGGCGCGGACCTTGTCGGCCACCTCGCCGGTGAGCGGCCGCTCGCGCTGGCCGTTCGCTCCGACATGTCTGCCCGGCGGTCCCGACCCCCGCTCGTCGTCCTTGGTTGCCGCGGATCCACCAGCGATTCCAGCGGTTGCGCTCATGCGCCGGACCATCGGCAGCCGAGCTAAGAGCCGCGTGTGATCGCTCGAAGAGTTGTGTAAGAAGCGTCGCGCCGGGCAGCGGGACAAGATGTCCACTCAAGATGACGAGAAGCGCGCCGACGAGGAGACCCTTCCCGACACGCCCCTGCACGCCTACGGCGAGGGCCGCGAGGAGGACGTCGAGGGCGACGTCGAGAAGCTGAAGTCGAGCGATCCCGAGGAGTCGCAGCGCTCGGACGTGTCCGAGGGCGACGAGTCGGGCTTCCCCGAGGCGCCGAAGGACTGACCTAGCGGCCGAGCCCGGCCACCAGCGTGCGCCTGAGCCTGCGAGCGCGGTCGGTGCCGCGCCGGCCCGCCCAGGGGTGCGGCCCCTTGGCCCAGGGGTGCCACCCGAGCAGCCCGTACTGCTCGCGCAACAGCGCCTTCAACTCCCCGCGGTGATCGCCGCAGGCGTAGCGATTCGGCCCGTAGATGCCGCGGCCGTGCCAGACGAGCCAGCGCTCCGGCTCCGCGTCAACGTACTCGCCGTGACGCAGGTCAAGCAGCTGGCGCTCGAGACTCCTCTGTGTCTCCGCTTCCGGAGCGCAACCGCAGATCTCGCACCTGAACACCACCTTCACGGGCATCACTTCGAGGGTACTCGTCGTGCCGGTGCTTACCTCCGCGCTCGCAGGGGTAAGACCGCGGCGTCTCGCGGCGCTAAGCGCTCATGAGCTCATCCAACGGAACCGCGTACGCCTCGCGGATCGATTCACACGCCGCCGAGCAGGCGGCCGCGAACCTCCTGCACGCGCTTGGCGCGGACCTGACCCAGGAGGGCCTGCGCGAGACGCCTCGGCGGATGGTGGCCGCCTACTCCGAGCTGCTGACGCCGCAGCCGTTCAACCCGACCACATTTCCCAACGACGAGGGCTACGACGAGCTGATCGTCGTGCGCGCGATCCCGTTCCACTCGCTGTGCATGCACCACCTTCTGCCGTTCCACGGAGTGGCGCACATCGGCTACATCCCCGCCGAGCGGCTCATCGGGCTCAGCAAGCTGGGCCGAGTGGTGGAGCACTTCTCGCGCGACCTCCAGCTCCAGGAGCGGCTGACGACCCAGATCGCCGGCTGGCTCGACAACGAGCTGGCGCCACGGGGCGTGGGAGTGGTCCTCGAGGCGGAGCACCTCTGCATGTCGCTGCGCGGGGTCCAGAAGCTCGGTGCCAGCACGATGACGTCCGCGCTCGCCGGCCTGGTGCGAGACGACCCCCGCACACGCCAGGAGTTCATGGCGCTGACGAAGAGGGGCTCGGATGAGCGCTGAACAGACCCACGTGATCGTCGGCGCGAGCCTCGCGGGCGCCAAGGCGGCCGAGACGCTGCGCGCGGAGGGCTTCGAGGGGCGCCTGCTGCTGATCGGCGCCGAGGCGGAGCGGCCCTACGAGCGTCCGCCGCTCTCCAAGGAGTACCTTCGCGGCGAGGCGGGGCGCGACAAGGTGTACGTCCACGAGGAGGGCTTCTACGCGGAGCACGACATCGAGCTACGGCTCGACACCCGGGTCGCGAGTCTCGACGTGTCCGCGAGCGAGGTCGCGCTCGACGACGGGGAGCGGGTGCGCTACGACCGGCTGCTGCTCACCACGGGGGCCGAGCCGCGGCGGCTCGCGGTCCCGGGCGCCGAGCTCGACGGCGTCCTGTACCTGCGCAGCGTCGAGGACTCCGACGCCCTGCGTGCTCACCTCGACCGCGGCGGCGCCGTGGTCGTGGTGGGGGCCGGGTGGATCGGCGCCGAGGTGGCCGCCTCGGCTCGGCAGCGCGGGCTCGAGGTCACGGTCCTCGACCCGCTCGCGGTGCCGCTCGAGCGAGTGCTCGGCGCCGAGGTGGGCGCGGTCTACCGCGACATCCATGCCGACCACGGCACCAGGCTGCTGATGGGAACCGGGGTCGAGGCGTTCGAGGGCGACACGGCCGTCGAGCGCGTGCGCACGAGCGACGGTCGCGAGCTCGACTGCGACTTCGTCGTCGTGGGAGTGGGCGTCGAGCCGCGCACCGCGCTCGCCGAAGCGGCGGGACTGACGCTCGACAACGGCATCGCCGTCGACGAGCGGCTTCGCACCAGTGTCCCCGGGGTGTTCGCGGCCGGGGACGTGGCGAACGCCCATCACCCGTTCTACGGCGAGCGGATCCGCGTGGAGCACTGGGCCAACGCGTTAAATCAAGGCCCGGCGGCCGCGCGCAGCATGCTCGGCGCCGACGATGCGTACGAGCGACTGCCGTACTTCTTCTCCGACCAGTACGACGTCGGCATGGAGTACTCGGGCTTCGCCCGCAGCTGGGACCGCGTGGTCCTGCGCGGCGACCCCGGGAGTCGCGAGTTCATCGCGTTCTGGCTGGTGGGCGACCGGGTCGTCGCGGGCATGAACGTGAACGTCTGGGACGTGACGGATCCGATCCAGGCGTTGATCCGGGAGCGCGTCGCGGTCGACGACCGCCGCCTCGCGGACCCGGACGTCCCGCTTGCCGAGCTCGCCGCTGACGCTACACGGCCAGGACCGCGCGGCGCTGCCAGCTGATCTCCGCGAGCTCGTCGGGAGGCGAGCCGCGCAGGAGCCAGGTGCCGTCGGTCCTGCGGACGACAAGCCCGCTGTCGGCCACCCTGTGCAGGGCGGTCGTGACCGACGCCCGCCGGCAGCCCACGAGCTGGCCCAGGAGCTCGTGCGACATCCGCAGGCGCACGCTGATCCCATCCGGCGTGACGCGGCCCCAGCGCTCGGCAAGGTGCCAGAACAGCACGACCAGCCTGGTCTCCACGGGCGATAGCTGCAGCAGGGCCTGGTGGATCGACATCCGCAGGGTGCGCCGGATCGCGCGTTCGAGGAGGGCCGCCATCACCTGCGGCCACGCGGCCAGCTTTCGCGCGACGGTCTCGTCGAGCACCGCGAGCCTCGTGGGGGCGAGGACATGCCACAGCACGCGGTAGCGAACCAGCCCCTCCTCCGTCGACGGGACCCAGGGCTGGAGCACGTCGCCGTCACCGAGCAGCTCCGTGCACGTGGTGCCCACGAGCACGACGTCGCGCGCGAGCAGTCCGTCGAGCATCAGGAAGCCGAGCCGGCTGGTCTTGTCGCGGGGGACCTCCCAGCGGCCGGGCTCGAGCGTCTGCACGCGCGCGACGAGCTGCGCGCGCGCGTCGGCGATCTGTGCGGCCGGGACCCGGAGCCCTAACTCAGGGTCCGATTTGAGTATCTGGACCGAGCCCTCGATGGGCAGCCCCCTTCCTGCTCGCGAGCCTAATAAACGGGGTAGTTGAAAAACAACGTTGATTCCCAACGTCGCATTTTGCGCGGCTGATCCTCACCCGTAGGGTCCGCCGTTCGCGGCAGATTGGGAGCCAGAAATGTGCCTGGCCATCCCCGGCCAGATAGTCGAGGTCGTCGACGACGCCAACCGGCTCGCGCAGGTCGACGTGGCCGGCGTCAAGCGCACGATCAACATCGGCCTGATGGACGCCGACGGCGATGGCGTCGGCCCCGGCGACTGGGTTCTGATCCACGTGGGCTTCGCGATCTCGCAGGTGGACGAGGAGGAGGCGATCGCCACCCGCCGGCAGCTCGAGCGGATGGGGGCGGACTACGAGGCGGAGCTCGAGGAGCTCAAGGCGAGCGTGATCGAGTGAGCGTGAACGAGTGCGGCGACCACTGCATCACGTGCTCCGACGAGGGCACTCCGATGCGGGTCGAGCGCATCGACGACGCCCGCGGCCTCGCCCTGTGCGCGGCCGAGGACGGCTCGAAGAGCACCGTGGAGATCGCCCTCGTGTCGGTGGAGCCGGGTGACCGGGTGCTCGTGCACGCCGGCGTGGCGCTGACGGAGCTGAGCACGGCGTGAGGTACGTCGACGAGTTCCGCGATCCCGAGCTGGGGCGCGTGCTCGCGACGGAGATCCTCGCCGCGGTGGAACCGGGGCGCCACTACAAGTTCATGGAGGTCTGCGGGGGCCACACGCACTCGATCTACAAGTACGGGGTCGACGACCTGCTCCCCGAGAACGTCGAGCTCGTCCACGGCCCCGGCTGCCCGGTCTGCGTGATCCCGATGGGGCGCGTGGACGACGGCATCGCCATCGCGCGCCAGCCGGGTGTGATCTTCACCTGCTTCGGCGACATGATGCGCGTGCCGGGGTCGGCCGGCAGCCTGCTCGAGGCGAAGGCGGAGGGCGCGGACATACGGATGGTCTACTCGCCGCTCGACGCCCTGCGGATCGCCAAGCAGAACCCGGACCGCGAGGTCGTCTTCTTCGC
>DASUQG010000168.1:0-2254 GCA_036280695.1 Thermoleophilaceae bacterium | reverse complement strand
CGCGGCGCAGTTCCTCGTCGAGCCCTTCGACAACGTCTTCCAGCTCGACGGCAGGAAGGCGACCGTGGCCGTGAACTGGGGCCTAGCCGCCCTGCTCTACGGGATCGCCGGCAGCCTGATCGCGCGCCTGCTGCGCCGCTAGGGCGACCGCGGCCTAGCGGCCGTAGCGCTCGCGGCCCAGCACGAGCTGGTCCGGCAGGGCGGTGCGCGGCGGCGGTGAGGGGTCGGCCACCACCGAGACGGTCTCGGCCACGCTGCGGGTGACCGAATGGCGGTCGCCATCGGCCTCCACGACGACCTCGTCGTCGCCGGCTCTGGCGAGGACGCCCTCGAGGCCAGGCGTCAGGCCGGTGTCCTTGAGGTAGTGGAGCAGGTCCTCCGCCTCGTTCTCGAAGCGCAGCACGCGCACGCGAGCGCCCTCCTCGACGTCGGCGAGCGGCACGCCCAGCTCGCGCTCGCCCTCGAAGATCGGGTGGCCGTGGGGACAGGTCTTGGCGTCGCCGATCGCGCGCAGCATGCGCTCCTCCACCATCGGCGACATCCAGTGCTCGAGCCGCTCGGCCTCCTCGTGGACCTGGTCCCAGGGAATCTCGAACACGTCGGTCAGGAAGCGCTCGATCAGCCGGTGGCGGCGCACGATCCCGGCCGCGTGCTCCTTGCCCGAGTCCGTGAACTCGAGCGACTTGTCCGCCGCTCGGGTCACGTAGCCGTCCGTCTCGAGGCGCCCGATCATCTCGTGCACCGTCGGCGCCGAGACCTGCATCGCCCGGGCGATGTTCGCTCCGGTGATGGGCAGCCCGGCCTCCTGCAGCCAGTAGATGATCTGGAGGTATTCCTCCTCGGCGACGGTGGCCTGCTCCTGGGACATGGGGAGATCGTAGCCGGGTGGCCGTTCGCCAAGCAGCGGGCGCCGCCCGCTGCGCCAGCCTGTCAATAGCATGGCCGCCGTGGAGATCGGCCCAGGGACTCGCGTGCTCGTGACCGGCGCTTCCCGAGGGATCGGGGAGGCGATTGCCCGCGCCTTTGCCGCGCGCGGCTGCACGCTCGGGCTGGTGGCGCGCCGCAGCGGACCGCTCGAGGAGCTCGCGGCCGAGCTCCCCGGCAGCGGCCACGCCGCCCTGCCGGGCGACGTGGCGGATCCGGCCTCGATCGTGGGCGCGGTCGAGGAGTTCGGCGACGTGGACGTGCTGGTGGCGAACGCCGGGATCACCCACTACAGGCCGTTCGCGCAGCTGCCGCTGGACGAGGCGCGGCAGATGAACGACGTGAACTGGCTCGGGACGATCCACACCGTGTGGGCGGCACTGCCGCGCATGCTCGAGCGGGGGCGCGGCCACATCGTGGTCGTGTCGTCGGGCGGCGGCGTGCGCGGCTTCCCGTCGGCCGCGGTCTACAACGGCACGAAGGCGGCACAGCGCGGCTTCGCGGAGGCGCTGCGCCATGAGCTGCACGGCAGCGGCGTCTCGGTCACCACCGTCTATCCGGGTGAGGTCGAGACCTCGCTCCACGACCACGAGCTCGACCACATGCCCGAGTGGTACCGGATGGACCGCCGCGCGCCAGCGGGGCCGCTCGGGGAGCGGGTCGTCGAGGCCGTGGAGAGCGACCGCCGCGAGCTGTTCTATCCGCCGCTCGTGCGCATGCTGCGGGTGGTGAACGGCATCTCGCCACGGCTCGGCGACGTCGTGCTGCGCCGGATGCTCGGCAGGAGCGTGGCGCCGCGGTGAGCCTTCCGCTGAAGCCGCCGGTCCAGCCGCAGCTCGCGCGCTCCGCGAAGGAGCTGCCCGAGGGCGAGGGCTGGCGCTACGAGCCCAAGTTCGACGGCTTCCGGACGATCGTGTTCCGCGACGGCGACGACGTGCAGCTCCAGAGCCGCAACGGCAGGCCCATGAACCGCTACTTCCCGGACATCGTCGAGCAGGTGCTCGAGCTTCCGCACGAGCGCCTCGTGCTCGACGGCGAGATGATGGTCGTGGTCGACGGCGTCCAGGAGTTCGACCTGCTCTCGCAGCGCATCCACCCCGCGGCCTCCCGCGTCGAGCGGCTGCGCCAGGAGACGCCGGCATCGCTGGTGGCCTTCGACCTGCTGGCCGAGGCCGACGAGCTGCTGCTCTCGCTTCCCTACGACGAGCGCCGCGAGCGGCTCCGCGCAGTCGTGGCCGCTCCCGTGGAGCTCACGCCGATGACTCCGGACCGCGACGCCGCGGGCGAGTGGCTCACGGGCCTCTCGGAGGGCGTGGTGGCCAAGCAGGGC
>DASUQG010000167.1:0-2623 GCA_036280695.1 Thermoleophilaceae bacterium | reverse complement strand
CACATGCTCACGACGCTGCTGCCGCCGACGGCGGGGCGTGCGTGGGTCGCCGGCCACGACGTGGTGGAGGACGGCGCCGCGGTGCGGGCGACGATCGGAGCCGCGCTCCAAGACGCCGCGCTCGACCCGTTCCTGACCGGCCGCGAGCACATGAAGCTGCAGACGGCCCTGCACGGCATGCGCGGCCCCGAGGCGCGCGAGCGCTCAGAGGCGCTGCTCGAGCGCGTGGGGCTGACGCAGGCGGCGGACCGGCGCGTCGGCGGCTACTCCGGCGGCATGAAGCGGCGCCTCGACCTGGCGCTGGCGCTCGTGCACCGGCCGCGCATCCTTTTTCTCGACGAGCCCACCACCGGGCTCGACCCCCAGAGCCGCAGCGCCCTCTGGGAGGAGGTCCAGCGCCTGGCGAGCGATCGCGGCGTCACGGTCTTCCTCACGACCCAGTACCTCGAGGAGGCGGACGTGCTGGCGGACCGGGTCGGCATCATCGACCGCGGGCATATCGTGGCGGAGGGCACGCCCGAGGCGCTCAAGGCGGAGATCGGTCGGCCGAGCGTCGAGGCGATCCCTCAGGACCCGGCCGAGCTCGCGCACATGAAGGAGGTGCTCTCGCGCTTCGGCGAGTCGGTGACCGGCTCGCCCAAGGGCGCCTCGGTCCGGCTCGACGGCGGCGACGCTCAGCTCGCCGAGGTGGTGCGAGCCCTCGACGCCGAGAACATCGAGATCCAGGAGCTTCAGCTGCACGCGCCCACGCTCGACGACGTCTTCCTAGCCAAGACGGGGCGCTCCCTGGAGGGCGAGGCCGACGCCGAGCCCGAACCCGAGCCCGCCGCCGCGTGAACCAGGTCCTGCTGCTGGCGCACCGGTCGGTGGTCAGGACGCTCCGCCAGCCGGCGATGGTCGTGCCCGCGCTCGTGTTCCCGCTGATGCTGCTGTCGATCAACAGCAGCGGTCTCGAGAGCGCCACGCGGCTGCCCGGATTTCCGACCGACTCGTACTTCCAATTCGCGCTCGCCATCCCGTTCATCCAGGGCGCTCTCTTCTCCGCGAACAGCGCCGGCACCAACGTGGCGAGCGACATCGAGAGCGGTTTCCTGAACCGGCTCTCGCTCACGCCGCTCCGGCGCGTGGCGCTGATGATGGGCCAGCTAACCGGCATCCTGGCCCTGGGGCTGGTGCAGGCGCTCACGTTCGTGGGGGTGGGGATCGTCTTCGGGGACGGCATCGCGGCGGGGCTGGGCGGGGTGATCGTGATCGTGGCGCTGTCGCTCACGATCTCGCTCGCGTTCGGCTGCATCGGCGCCTTCGTGGCGCTGCGCGCGGGCAATGGCGAGGCCGTGCAGGGCGTGTTCCCGCTCTTCTTCGCCGCGCTCTTCCTGTCCTCGATGTCGCTGCCGCGCGACCTGATCGAGAACGACTGGTTCCAGACGGTCGCGACCTGGAACCCCGTCTCCTACATGCTCGAGGGCATCCGCTCCCTGGTGATCGACGGCTGGGATGCCGAGGCGCTCGCGCTCGGCTTCGCGTGCGCGGGCGGGCTCGCGCTCATCGCGCTTGCGGCCGCCTCCTCGGCGCTCCGGACCCGGATGGTGCGGACATGAGGCAGAACGGCTTCACCGCCGCGGCGCACGCGGTGGCCTGGCGCAACATCCACAACTGGATCACGAACCCCGCCCTGTTCGTGCCGAGCCTGCTGTTCCCGATGTTCTTCTTCACGGCGTTCGCCGGCGGTCTCTCGCGGGTGGACTCCGTGCCGGGCTTCGACTACGGCCCCGGCTACACGACCTTCGTCTACGGCTTCGTGCTGCTCCAGGCGGCCACCTTCGGCGGGATCTTCACGGGCTTCTCGGTCGCCCGCGACTTCGAGTCCGGCTTCGCGCGCCGCCTGATGCTGGGAGCCACGAGCCGCGGCGGCATCGTGGCCGGCTACTGGCTCGCGGCCCTGGTGCGCGCTGCATGCACCATCACCGTGATCACGGTGGTGGCGCTGCTCGTCGGCCTCGAGGTGCACGGAAACGGCATCGACGTCGTGGGCCTCTACACGCTCGCGCTCACCATGAACGCGTTCGCGGTCCTGTTCGGGACCGGGGTCGCGATGCGCCTGCGCACCATGCAGGCCGGCCCCGCGATCCAGGTACCGGCGTTCCTGCTGCTCTTCCTCGCGCCGGTGTGGGTGCCCTACGACCTGCTCACGGGCTGGGTCCAGACCGCCGCCTCGCTGAACCCGGTGACGCTGATGCTCGAGTCCGGGCGCGGCTTCCTCGCCGGTGACCCGACGAAGGTGTTGCCCGCGTTCGCGGTGGTCGGCGTGCTGGTGGCGCTCACGACGCTGTGGGCGCGCGGAGGCCTCCGCAGCGCGGAGAGGGTGGCGTAGGCTTCGGCCGCATGGCTGACGAGAACGACGTCCACGAGGTCGTGCAGGGCGATGGCTACTCGGTCGCGAACGTCGACGCGCTCGGCGACGGGCCGGGCTTCCGCAAGGTGCGGCGCGAGCTCGGCGTGACCGCCTTCGGCGTGAACGCGATCGAGCTGCCCCCGGGCTTCGAGACCGGACGTCACTACCACGAGCAGCAGGAGGAGCTCTACTTCGTCCATCGCGGCCGGATCCGGATTCGCCTGAACGACG
>DASUQG010000166.1:0-2825 GCA_036280695.1 Thermoleophilaceae bacterium | reverse complement strand
ATGTGCCCGTGGTCGATGATGCCCACGCGGTCCGCGAGCACGTCGGCCTCCTCGAGGTACTGCGTGGTGAGGAAGACGGTCACGCCGCGGTCGCTGGCCAGGCGCTGAACCTCCTCCCAGAGGGCGGTGCGGCTCTGCGGGTCGAGCCCGGTGGTGGGCTCGTCCAGGAACAGGATGCGCGGGCGGTGCACGAGCGCGAGCGCGAGGTCGAGCCGGCGCTTCATGCCGCCGGAATAGCCGCCCACGCGGCGATCCGCGGCCTGCGTGAGTCCCACGCGGTCGAGCAGCGCGCCGGCGCGCTCGCGCGCCTCCGGACCGCGCATGCCGTGCAGCGCCGTCTGGAGCTTCATGTGCTCGCGGCCGGTCAGGTACGGGTCGAGCGCGGCGTCCTGGAGCGCGGCTCCGATTGTTGCGCGCACCGCGGCGCCGTCCTCGACCACGTCGTGGCCGGCCACCCACGCACGCCCGGCCGTGGGCGGCAGCAGCGTCGTGAGCATGTGCACGGTGGTCGACTTCCCGGCCCCATTGGGGCCGAGGAAGCCATAGACCTCGCCGGGCTCCACGCGCAGGTCGATCCCGTCAACCGCGCGCGGGCCCTTCTTGAATTCGCGAACGAGTTGCTGTGTTTCGATCGCGGGCTCGGGCATCCCCCGAGCCTATCGATGCCGGAACGGCTCGCTGCGCCGCTATGCGCTCTGCGTCGGCGCGGCCTCGCTGGGCAGATGCGTGAGGTTCTCGACGCCCTTCACGCCGTCGACCTTGCGCACACGCTCGACGAGCTCGTCCATGGTCTCGCGGTCCGCGACCTCGCCACGCAGGTGCACCACGCCGTCCTCGGCGTTCAGCGACAGCGTGCCCTTCGGGATCCGGTCGTCGCGGAACACCTCGCTCTCGACCTTGGCCGCAAGGGCGGGGTCGTTGAGCCGCTGCTCGGCGGGCTCGCGGCCCACGCCGGGCACCGAGCCGGCCATGCCCTTCGCCTGACCGGCGTAGCGGTCGACGTAGCCCTTGGCCGTCTCCTGGTTCTTGCTGAGCCACGCGATGGCACCTGCCGCGCCGGCTACGAATAGAAGCTTCTTGAACATTGCGGTCCTTTCGAGATGGGGTCCTTTGACCCGTTCCCGGGCCACCCGGCTTAGAACCTGAGCAGCGCGGCCGCGCCGCCGTGACCCTCCAGCGCTCCGCGCTCGTGCCGCACCGGCAGCAGCTCGGCGGACTGCTGCACCGCGAGCTCGATCATCGCCTCGGTGAGGTCGTCCAGCTTGACGACCTCGGAGCCGTCGGCCGGGCAGCGCTCGCCCTCGAGGCCGAGCCAGCCGCACTCCAGGCACTGGACGCCGGGAACGCCTCCGAACTGCTCGTCGAGCAGCAGGCACTCGACGCGGCGCTCGTGCAGTACGGGCAGCACGTTCTCGACGCCCGCGACCCCGCGCTCGCCGAGGCGCTCGAGCGCCGACCGCTCGCGTCCGCGCTCCAGCTCCTCGATCAGCGGGCGAGCGGCGTCCAGGACCTGGTCGGCGTTGGAGTGCTCCACGTCCACCTCGATGCGCCCCGCGAGCCGCTCCTGGAGGTACTGGTGGAGCTTCGACTCGAAGTCGGCCACCAGCTCGCGCTGGCCCCCGACTATCAGGCGCTGGAACGGCTGCTGCTTGAAGTGGCGCATCAGCGCGTCGCCGGTGTGCTTGAGGTGGTCGTCCTTCTCCTTCTCGATCCCGCGCTGGTAGCGGGCCTGGGACCAGCCGCCCTGGTCGTGCTGGCCGAAGACGTCGTCGTGGATCTGCTCGACCTCCCTGAGGCTCTCGGGCGAGCCGCGGAAGATGCGCGCATCGCGGCGGTTCACGAGCGACACGCACCAGCGCTCGCGCTGCTCGAGGCGCGCGAGCGGCCCGACGAGCGGCGAGTGGCCGATGGCCACCTGGTTCGGGACGCCGCGGGGCAGCTTCAGCGCCTCGAACAGGGCCGCCGGCTCGCTGGTGAAGACCGCGACGCCGTGGGCGCCGTCCGTGGGCAGCTCGTTCTCCAGGAAGCTCGTTGCGCGCTCGAGCGAGGCCTGGAGCGCCATGCGGTCCTCGTGCGAGAGCGCGTTCCGGTCCCTGAGCCGGCGCTCGGCCTCGTCCACGAGCGAGCGCACAGCGGTTCTGCGGGCCGGGGGCGTGGCGAATTCCGAGGGATCCAGGTTGAGGTAGAGGCTCAATACGACCGGTCGGTCGAGCCGCAGCTCAGCCAGACGGCGTAGCTGGTCGCGGTCGGGAGCGCTCACCTGCATGCCCACTCTCCTTGCCCGGGGATTCCAGGGAGGAACGGTACGCCGTTCGGCCTAGTTATCCAATGCAGATCCGGGTATGTCACAGGGTCGGACTCGTAAGACTGAGGCTCGCGCCGGCGCATATCCAATAGGGCTGCGCCGACGTGTAACCGCCGAGGCCGCGCGGTGTCTATACTTTCGACAAGTCTCGAACTATCAAATCGAAGGAGTAACAACGACCACTGATCAGCTGATCCGTCCGGCGGAGACGCCGGAGACGCGCCAGCACGCTGCGACTGAGCTCGAGGACTCCCTCCAGCTCTTCTTCAACGAAGCGCGCCGGCACCCGCTGCTTACCGCCGCCGAGGAGGTCGAGCTGTCCAAGCGCATCGAGCGCGGCGACCTCGCGGCCAAGGAGCGGATGATCAACGCCAACCTGCGTCTGGTGATCTCGGTCGCACGCAAGTATCAGGGCCAGGGCCTGCCCCTCGGTGACCTCATCCAGGAGGGCATGCTCGGTCTGATCCGCGCGGTCGAGAAGTTCGACTGGCGCAAGGGATTCAAGTTCTCCACCTACGGC
>DASUQG010000165.1:0-2917 GCA_036280695.1 Thermoleophilaceae bacterium | reverse complement strand
TGAACGCGACCCACTACGACTGGACGAGCAACAACATCCGCTTCGGGCTCGAGGTCTCGCGCCGGACGGGTGGCAAGCACTTCGTGATCAACACCGCCGAAAACGGCCGCGGGCCGGTCCATTACCGCCTCCCGAACGGACGGCGCATCAACGTGTGGTGCAACCCGGGCCTACGCGGCCTCGGCCCGCGGCCCACGACGGAGACCTCGAATCCCAAGGTCGACGCGTATCTCTGGATCAACCGGCCGGGGTACGCGCAGTCGTGCCAGCACCGGCCGATCGCGTGGTACCCGGCGCGCGCGCTCACCTATGCGCGCTACGCCACCGACTGGGAGCGCCCGCCGCGTGGGACCAAGTTCGGGCACTTCCGGCGCCTGTCGCTGCGCGCGCTCGGGGTCAGGCGCTGAGCGCTCGCGCCACGCTCTAACGTTGCGTAAGTGCTGAGCGTCGAGATCTGGTCCGACATCGCCTGCCCGTGGTGCTACGTCGGCAAGCGCCGCTTCGAGTCGGCGCTCGCCGGCTTCGAGCACGCGGACGAGGTGCAGGTCACCTGGCGGAGCTTCGAGCTCGACCCCCAGGCGCCGCGCGAGCGTGAGGGCGACCGCGTGGACCACCTCGCCCGCAAGTACGGCACGACCCGCGAGCAGGCGCAGGCGATGCACGATCAAATGGCCGGCATCGCCGCCGGCGAGGGCCTCGAGTTCCGCTTCGACATCGCCCGCTCCGGCAACACGTTCGACGCCCACCGACTCACCCACCTGGCCGCCGCGCACGGGCGTCAGGACGAAATGAAGGAGCGCCTGTTCCGCGCCTACCTGAGCGAGGGAGAGGCGATCGGCGATCCCGCCGTGCTGGAGCGCCTCGCCGTCGAGGTCGGGCTGCCCGCGGACGAGGCGCGCGACCTCCTCGCCGGCGACCGCTTTGCCGGCGAGGTCCGCGACGACGAGCAGCTCGCCGCGTCGCTCGCGATCACGGCGGTGCCGTTCTTCGTGGTCGACCGCGCCATCGCCGCCTCGGGGGCCCAGCCCCCCGAGCTGCTGCGCGAGCTGCTGAACCGGGCGTGGGCTCAGCGCTCGGCGCTGTCCGCCTCGTAGCGCTCGTGTATCCGCTCCCAGTCGGGGCGGTGCTCGCGGTCCCAGTTCGGCCAGTCGATCGTCCCGCCGTCGAGCACCTCCTCGAGGTGGTCGAGGTGGATGTGCCAGCCGGCGATGACCATGCTCTCGTAGTCGTCCGGCAGCTCGACGTCGGCGCTGAAGCGGAGCGCCGTGCCGTCGCCGTCGGGCTCCAGCTCCCATCGCAGGCGGCCGTGGATGTCGGTGTCGAACTCGAGCAGCCGCGGCGGGTCAAGTGCCGTGACGGTGCCGCGGGCGACGGCGGTGTTGCCGTCGTCGTCCGTGTTCTGCCACGTGAGCACGACCTGGCCGCCCTCCTCGAGGTCGAGCTCTGCAAGCGCCAGCCACGCGGCGATCTCGTCGGGCTCGGTGAGGGCTCTCCAGACGCGCTCGACCGGGTGAGCGAGCCGCCGCTCGAAGCGGATCAGCTGCCGGCCTTCGCGGCGCTCGAGGGTGCCGTCCGTCATGACTTCTCCTGTTCGTCGAGATGGTCTTCGAGTGCGTCCAGCCGGCGCCCCCAGAGCTGGCGGTATGGAGCGAGCCACCTGTCCACCTCCGCGAGCCCCTCCGGCCGCAGCCCGTACCAGCGCAGCTGACCCTCCGGGCGCACGCTCACCAGACCGGCGTCGCGCAGGACACGCAGGTGCTTCGATACCCCGGGCTGGCTCAGGCTGAGCCGATCGACGAGCTCGCCGACCGGCCGCTCGCGCTCACGGAGGAGGTCGAGGATGCGGCGGCGCTGGGGCTCGGCGAGGACGTCGAGGGCGTTCATGGCGGCTCGTCACATTACCAAACGGTTATATAGCTATAAAGCGATATGGCACCGAAGCACCGCTTTTCGGCAGGGTTGGGCGCTTTTCATTTCCATTTCGCAATGGAAAGCGCCCAACCCCCCGGCGGCTGTGGCAGCATCGACCCATGCGCGCCGCCACCGCCTTCACCGCCGCCGTAATCGCCTCGCTCGCCGCCGCGGGTGGAGTCGCCACAGCCCAGGGCGACCCCCGCATCACAGCCGACCCGATCAGGGTCGACTCCGACGCCATCCAGGTCGTGCGCGGACGCAACTGGCCGGTGAGCGAGTTCTGCTCGCGCACGATCAGGGTCTCGGTGAGGAGCCCGCAGAACGCCGCCCCGATCGCGCAGCGGCACGTGAGCGACAGCGGGCGCTTCCGCTTCCGCTGGATCCCGGACAACAAGAACATCGGGCCCGGTCGCTGGCGCCTCGTGGCCCGGATGCGCTGCGAGAGCGGCAAGGACGGCTCGAGGTTCTTCGTCCGGGCGAGCACGCTGATCCGGATCAGGCCCTAATGGCCGGGGGCTGGGACGTCCAGGACATCCCCGACCAGTCCGGCCGCACCGCTGTCGTGACAGGTGCGAACAGCGGTCTCGGGCTGGTCACGGCGCGGGAGCTGGCGCGCGCGGGGGCGAGCGTGGTGATGGCGTGCCGCAACCTCGACAAGGGCCACGCCGCTGTCGAAACGGTCCGAGCGGCCGTGCCCGACGCCCGGGTACAGCTCGACGAGCTCGATCTCGCCAGCCTGGCGTCAGTGCACAGCTTCGCGGAGCGCTTCAGGGCCACGCACGACGGCCTCGACCTGCTGATCAACAACGCCGGCGTCATGGCCGCGCCGCGCCGCCGGACCGCCGACGGCTTCGAGCTCCATTTCGGCACCAACCACCTCGGGCACTTCGCGCTCACGACGGCGCTGCTCGACGCGATGGAGGGCCGCGAGGACGCGCGCGTGGTCACGCTCTCCAGCAACGCCCACAAGTTCGGGCGGATCGCGTTCGACAACCTGAACGGG
>DASUQG010000164.1:0-5584 GCA_036280695.1 Thermoleophilaceae bacterium | reverse complement strand
GACGTCGTCCTCGTACGAGATCCCCGTGTCGGAGTCCCTGAGCGCCGCGTCGACCAGCGCCTTCAGGCGGTCGCCCGCGCTTCCCTCGCCCGGGAACTTCGAGACGATCGTGTCCACGGCCTTCTTCTGATCACCCTCCGGTTTGAGATTGACCTCGCCGTAGATGAGCGAGCTCGCCGGGGCGAGCGACGAGGCGCTTGACGCGGTCTCGTCATTGCCGCAGCTGACGGCGACCAGCGCTGCGATGGACACGGCGGCGAGGAGGACAGCGAGTTTGCGCATGAACTTTCGGAGTCGGGGAGGGGCTAGAGCCGGACGGTGTCCGCACGGACGCGCCCCGCACGGTGCGCTTCGAGGAGCGCCAGGCAGAGCGCGAGATCCTGGATCGCCAGGCCCGTGGAGTCGAACAGCGTAACCCCATCCGGGGCGGAACGGCCCCGATGGGAACCGGTCAGGACCTCGCCCAGCTCTGTTACCTGGTCGCGCGTGACGAGCCCGGCCTCCACGGCCCCCGTCAGCTCGCCGCCGTGGCTCGCCTGCTCCCACTCGTCGCAGAAGAGCTCCGCCTGCGCCACGGCCTCGGGTTCGGCCTCGGCCTTGCCCGGCCCGTCGGCGCCGAGCATGTTCAGGTGGACGCCCGGCCGCAGCTCTCCCGCACGCACGACGGGTTCGTGGCCGGGTGTCACGCAGGTGACGACGTCGCATGCGAGCGCGTCCTCGCGGCTGCCCACCTCCCAGCCGAGCTCGCCCGCGAGCTGCCCCGCCGCCTCGGGGTCGGGGTCGAAGCAGACCCCCGGCCCGTACTCCGCCGCGGCGAGGCAGCGCGCCGCCCAGGTCCCGTGCAGGCCGCAGCCGATCATCCCGACGCTCGAGGCGTCCTCGCGGGCCAGCTCCTGCGCGGCCACCGCGGCGACCGCGCCGGTGCGCAGCGCGGTCACGGAGCGCACGTCGACGAGCGCGAGCGGCTCGCCGTCCGACACGGACGAGACGCAGATCACTCCCATCACCACCGGCAGCCCGGCCTCCGGGTTGCCGGGGAACGAGGTGACCCACTTGAGAATCGCGAGACCGGCCCCCTTCGCCGGCATCGCGCGGAAGTCGCCGTTGGGCGAGGCGTCGAGATAGGTCTTCGGCGGCATCTGCCACTCGTTGCCGGCGTACTCGACGAAGCCGTCGCGCACGCGCTCGATCGCCTCATCCGGCTGGAGCGCCTGGAGCACGGCCTCCTGCGGGAAGACGAGGACCTCGGCCATCCTGCCGTACGCTACCCGCGAAATGGGCCGCAACGGCAAGCAGAGTCCCGCTCGTCCCCGCATCGAGGTACGCCAGCCTGCCTCGCCGGAGGAGGCGGCCGCGATCGCCGCAGCCATCGAGCAGTTCATGCGCGACACGGCGCCGCCGCCCTCCGTAGGCCCGTCGATCAGCCCGTGGCTGCGGGCTGGGCTCTTCGAGGGCGCGAAGCGCTCCGCGGCCGAGCCGTCTCCGTGGGGCGACCCGGTGCCCTGGGGAAGCGTCTAGAGCATCCCGGCCATGCCGCCCTGCGGCGGCGCCCGGCCCTCCCACTTCTCGGCCTCCCGGTCCTCACGCGTGCGGCCGTCGTCGTCCGGATCCACGTGCAGAGCCCTGAGGCGCGAGAGCTTGTCCTCGTAGCTGCCCACGTAGACCGTGCGCGGCGCCCGCTCCCTGCGCGACCAGGGCGCTTTCACGGCTCGTAGGGCGGGTCGCCATACCCGCCCGTGTGCTCGTCGCGGGACCGGAGAGCCGTCCGCTGGGCGGCTAGGCGCTCCAGGTCCTGGCGACGCTTGGCCCCTTTCCGCGCGCGGCGCGTTTCGCGCCGGCGCTCCAACGACTGCGGTCTGAGGCGCATCTTGCCCTCCTCGGTCGAGTCCACGTCCAAGTGAACCCCCAACGCACCGCGCTGTCAATGCGGGTGGGTCTCGCCGTCGTAGTACTCGACGCCGCTCGCGCGCCGGACCATGAGGGAGTTCCCCGGGGCGAGCCAGAGGCCGACCTTGTCGCTGTCCGGGTACGCGGTGCCGGTTGGCCACACGAGGTTCGACCACATCAGGACGTGCACCGGCTCGTCGGTCTCGTTCCAGATCTTGTGGGCACCCTCGGGGCCGGTCGGGAAGAACACGACGTCGCGCTCGTCGAGCTGCTCGGTGCCGTCCGGCGTACGCAGGTGTGGCCGCCCCCCGACCACGAGCATCCACTCCTCCTCGCCGTGCTCGTAGTGGTACGGGCAGAGAGCCTGCCCCGGCGACAGCTCGTACAGGCTCGTGCCGGTGTCCTCTGCGCCCGCGTCGGGGCCCATCCTGAAGAGGCCGGCGCGGAACCCCTCGGGGTCATCGGAGTCGTAGACGAAGCTCGGATTGGAGAGATTGAAGCGACGCATTGCCGCATCTTCGTGGATGCGTACAGTGCTCGGATGGCCGAATGCGCTATCGAGGCGGAGGGACTGAGCAAGTCGTTCGACGACGTGCGTGCGCTCGACGGGATCGACCTGCGCGCGCCGGCCGGGACGGTTCTCGGGCTGCTGGGGCCGAATGGAGCCGGAAAGACGACGGCGGTGCGGATTCTCACCACGCTGCTGCCTCCCGACGGCGGCAGCGCGCGGGTGGCTGGGCTGGACGTGGTGCGCGACGCCGCCGCACTGCGCGCACACATCGGCCTCGCCGGGCAGTACGCGGCGGTGGACGAGAACCTCACCGGCTTCGAGAACCTCGAGATGGTGGGGCGCCTCTACCACCTGGGGAAGGGCCCGTCGCGCGAGCGCGCGCGAGAGTTGCTCGAGCGCTTCTCGCTCACCGACGCGGCCGACCGCCTGGCGAAGACGTACTCGGGCGGCATGCGGCGCCGGCTCGACCTCGCGGCCGCGCTCGTGGCGCGCCCGCCGGTGCTGTTCCTCGACGAGCCCACCACGGGACTCGACCCGGTCAGTAGGCTCGAGCTGTGGGAGACGATCGAGGCGCGCGTGGCAGCGGGCACGACCGTGCTCCTCACCACGCAGTACCTCGACGAGGCCGACCGGCTGGCTGACCGCATCGCTGTGATCGACCACGGCAACGTGATCGCCGAGGGGACGCCCGACGAGCTGAAGAGCCGCGTCGGTGGCGAGCGGCTCGAGGTGACGCTCAAGAACTATGAGCAGGAGAAAGCTGCGATCGAGGCGCTGGCGCCGCTGGCCGACGAGCTCCCGAAGTGCGACCACGGCATCCTCGTGATGCCGCTCGACAAGGCGCGCGGGGACATCGCCGAAGCGGTCAGGCGGCTCGACGCGGGGAACGTGGGCATCGCGGACATCGCCGTACGGCGCCCGACGCTCGACGACGTGTTCATCTCGCTGACCGGCCATGCCGCCGAGGAGGCCGAGGAGGACCAGCAGCAGGAGGAGGCGGCAGCATGAGCGCGCTGGCCTACACCGTCGCCGACACCGCTGTCATCGCCAAGCGGAACCTGCTGCGGATCCCTCGGCAGCCCGACCTCTGGGTCTCGTTCACGATCCAGCCGCTGATGTTCGTGCTGCTGTTCGTGTACGTGTTCGGCGGCGCGGTCCAGACGCCCGGCTACGACGACTACGCCGACTTCCTGATGCCCGGGATCATCGTCCAGTCGATGTCGTTCGGCGGCTTCGTCACGGCGATCGGCCTGTCGGACGATCTCGGCAAGGGCTTGATCGACCGTTTCCGCTCGCTGCCGATGTCCCGCTCGGCCGTGCTGGCGGGCCGAACGCTGGCCGACGTGGCCACGAACGCGGTGTCGCTCGTCGTGATGGTGGTCGTGGGCCTGCTGGTGGGCTTCAACTTCACGTCCAGCCCGCTCGAGGTAATCGCCGGCTTCGGGCTCCTGCTTCTGTTCGGGTACGCGTTCTCGTGGGTGTTCGCGTTCGTGGCGCTCAGCTCCAGCTCGGCCGAGGGCGCGCAGGCGCTCGGCTTCATGGTGATCTTCCCGCTCACGTTCGCGTCGTCGGCCTTCGTGCCACCTGAGTCGATGCCCGCCGCCATCGAGGCGTTCGCGAATGCGAACCCCGTCAGCACGATCGTCGACGCCACCAGGGCGCTCTTCGTGGACGCCCCCGCGGGCAACGACGTGTGGGCCGCGTTCGCTTGGTGCCTCGGCCTGATCGCCCTGTTCGCGGTGCTTTCCGTCCACAGGTACCGACGCGCCGTCAGCTCCTAGAACACGGCTGCCGATAAAAGGGAGGAATCCCGACCGACTTTTGGTACTTTCCTACGATGGAACCGGTTTCCGCGCCGCCGGCTGGCGCCAAGCGCAAGGGCAAGCAGGGGTCCCTGGACAACCCGGAGGTCCGCGAGAACGTCCCGGGCCACATCATCCCGATCCTCGAGCGCGAGTTCGACGACTTCGACAACGAGGCCGCCAAGTACCTCGCGGGTGACACCCCCGAGGACCAGTTCATCGGCTTCCGCCTGAAGCAGGGCGTCTACGGGCAGCGCCAGGCGGACGTGCAGATGATCCGCGTGAAGCTGCCCTTCGGCGGCATCACGCCGGAGCAGATGGAGGCGTTCGCCGACGTGGTGGAGAAGTACGCCCCCCTCAACAAGGGCCACATCACCACGCGCCAGAACATCCAGCTCCACCACATCCCGCTGGACGACGCCGCCAAGGCGATCCGCGAGCTCTCGGACACGGGCCTCTCGAGCCGCGAGGGCTGCGGGAACACCGTGCGCAACGTGACCGGCGATCCCTGGGCCGGCGTCTGCGAGGGCGAGCTCTTCGACCCCACCCCCTACGTGGGCGCGTACGTGCGCTACTTCGTGCGCCACCCCACCACGCAGCTGATGCCGCGCAAGGTGAAGACGGCCTTCACCGCCACCGACGAGGACCGCGCGATCACCGGCATCCACGACATCGCCTACATCCCGCGCATCCGCGACGGCGTGAAGGGCTTCGAGATGCGCGTGGGCGGCGGCACGTCGATCATGCCGCGCGTCGCCCCGACGCTGCGCGAGTTCGTGACGGCTGACGACGGGGAGTACCTGAAGGTCGCCGAGGCGGTGTTCCGCATCTTCGACCGCCAGGAGTGGCTGCGCAAGAACCGCGCCCGCGCCCGCATCAAGGTGTTCGTGGACAAGTACGGCATCGAGGAGCTGGCGCGCCAGGTCGACGAGGAGCTCGAGGGCGACTGGGTCGCCGAGCGCGACTTCGACCCCGGGCCGCTGCTCTTCATCGACGACGAGGAGGCCGGCGCGCCCGGCATCCCGTCCACCTACGCCAGCCCGAACGGCGACGGCACCGAGTTCGAGCGCTGGCGCACCACGAGCGTGGTGCCGCAGCGCCAGGCCGGCTTCTCGACGGTGCAGATCAAGGTGATCCGCGGCGACCTCACGCCGGAGCAGTTCCGCGGCCTCGCCCAGATCATGCGCGACTACTCGGGCGGCTACTGCCGCACGACCGTGCACCAGAACCTGGTGCTGCGCTGGGTCCGCGACGAGACGGTCTTCGAGGTCTGGCGTGCGCTAACCGAGCTCGGACTGGGCGACGCCGGCGCCGACGAGATCAACGACGTCGTGAGCTGCCCGGGCACCGACTCCTGCAAGCTCGGCATCACGAGCTCGATGGG
>DASUQG010000163.1:0-4426 GCA_036280695.1 Thermoleophilaceae bacterium | reverse complement strand
CCCTGGCGTGCTCCGCGTATAACCACGGCTTAGGACTACTCTGCGAGGCGAGATGAGCATGTTGCGCAACCTGGAGGCGAAGCTCGGCGGGCTCGTGGAGGGCGCGTTCGGCCGTGCCTTCAGGACCAGCGTGCAGCCGGTAGAGCTGGCTCACAAGCTGGCGAAGGAGATGGAGGACAACCAGATGGTCTCCGTCTCGCGCGTGTACGTGCCCAACCACTACCGCGTGTTCCTGTCCCCAAAGGACCGCGAGCAGTTCGCGAGCTACGAGCCCGCGCTGCGCAAGGAGCTCTCGGACTACCTGCTCGAGCACGCCCGCCAGGAGTCGTTCGCGCTCTCGACGCGGCCGCAGGTGGAGTTCCATACCGACGAGCGGCTCGATCTCGGTGAGTTCGGGATCCAGGCCCAGCTCCTGGCGCCGCCGGAGGAGGAGCAGCAGCCGGATGCGCCCGCCGCGCCCGCCCCATCGGCCGGTGACTTCGGGCACACGATGGTCTACTCGCCCGACCGCGAGGTGCGCCGGCTCGACCCGGCGCTCGACCGGCGCCAGGCGCTGCTCGTGGGCGAGGGCCGCCGCAACGTGCTGGGCGGAGACCGGGTGGTGGTCGGCCGCAGCCGCGAGGCAGACATAGTCCTCGCAGACCCGAACGTGTCCAGGCGCCACGCCGAGCTGCGCCGGGACGAGAGCGGCTGGCAGGTGGTGGACCTGGGGTCGACGAACGGCATCAAGGTCAACGGCCGGCGCGTGGATCAGGCCGGGCTTTCCCCCGGCGACCAGATCACCATCGGCGTGACGGACCTGACCTTCGAGCTCGACTGAGCGATGGACGAACCGCTCGCGGTCGCGCTCAAGTTCGGCTTCCTCGTCGTCCTCTATCTCTTCCTCCTGTGGGTGGTGCGCAGCGCGATGCGCGACCTCGCGCGCTACGAGGGCACCGCGGCAGCGGCCGAGCCGGTCGAAGTGCCGGGCCCGCGGCGGCGCGAACGAAGCACGCCCGACCTGCGCGCCGGTGTCACGCCACGGCTCCACGTGGTGGCCGCGATGGGGCACGAGCCGGGCACGACCTTCGAGGTCGGCGAGGGAGCGACCTTCGGACGCTCCGACAACGCGGACATACGCGTGGACGACGCCTTTGCGTCGTCCGCCCACGCCCGCATCTTTCCGCGCGCGGAGTTCATGTACCTGGAGGACATGGGCTCCACCAACGGCACCTATCTGAACGGCCGTCAGGTGAAGACGGCCCAGCGGCTCAAGATGGCGGACACGATCCGCATAGGCGACAGCGAATACCGCTACGAGGAGTAGTTCCGTAGCCGTGGCCCTCCGGATCATCGAGCAGGCAGGCCGCACCGACGTGGGCCGGCAGCGCAGCGCCAACGAGGACTCGCTCGTGGTGCGCCCGCCGCTGTTCGCGGTCGCCGACGGGATGGGCGGAGCCAAGGCCGGCGAGGTGGCATCCGCGGTGGCGGTCGAGGCCGTGGAGGCCGCCAAGGAGTCCGGCGAGCCGGCCGAGGCGCAGCTGGCCGGCATCGTCCGCGAGGCGAACCGGCGCATCTACGACCTCGCCGTGGCCGACGAGTCGCGCCGCGGTATGGGCACGACGCTGACGCTGGCGAAGCTGCACGGCGACGAGGTGAGCCTCGCGCACGTGGGCGACAGCCGCGCCTACCGCATGCGCGGCGGCGAGCTCGAGCAGCTCACGCGCGACCACTCGCTGGTCGCCGAGCTGGAGCGCAGCGGGCAGATCACGCCGGAGGCGGCCGAGCACCATCCACAGCGCTCGATCATCACGCGCGCACTCGGTCCCGAGCCCGACGTGGAGGTGGACACCTACACGCTCACCGGGCGCGAGGGCGACCTGTTCCTGATCTGCTCGGACGGGCTCACGTCGATGATCTCCGACGACGAGGTGGGCTCGATCCTGCGCTCGGCCGGCTCGCTCGACGAGGCCGCAGACGCGCTCGTCAGGGCCGCGAACCAGAGCGGCGGCAAGGACAACATCACGGTGATCCTGTTTCGGCTCGGCGAGGGCGAGCGCTCCGATGGCGACACGGCCGTCCGGCCCGTGCCCGGGGACGAGGACACGATCGCCGGGGAGATCAGCGCGGCCGACGTGCAGGCGGCAGCGGAGGAGCCGGTGGTCCGCGACGAGGAGCCGCTCACTGCGCTCCACGGTGCCCCCGCGGACGCCACGGTGGTCCGCCCGCCCGCGGCGCGCACGGCCGCGGCGCCCTCGGAGGCGCCTCGCCGCCGGCGTCGAGGCAGGAGCGCGGCGCGAGCGGCCGTCGTGCTGCTGCTGGTCGCGGGGGTGCTCGCAGGCCTCTACGGCCTCAGCCGGCAGGTCTACTTCATCGGCACCAACGACGCCGGGCTCGTCACGGTCTACAGGGGACTGCCCTACGAGCTGCCGCTCGGGATCAACCTGTACGAGGAGGACTACGCGAGCGGCATGCCCGCACGCGCGATCCCGGACCGCCGCCGCGCGCGCGTGCTCGACCACGAGTGGCGCAGCCGCGACGACGCCGTGGACCTCGTGCGCGCCCTGGAGCGCGGCCGGCTCGACGCGGGCGGGGCCGAGAACTGATGTCGGCGCGCACTCGCGAGCTGTTCGGCCTTCTGCCGGTGTCGCTCCTGGTGGCCGCGGGGTTCGCCGCTGTGCTGGCCACCCGTACCGAGAACGTCTCCGACGCAACCCTCACCTACGGCGCGTTCTTCCTCGGGCTCTGCGTGGTGGCGCACCTCTTCATCAGGGCACGCCTCCCGAACGCCGATCCGTACATGTTCCCCCTCGCCGCCGCGCTGGCCGGGATCGGCCTGGTGCTGATCTACCGGATCGACGCCGAGCTGGCGCGCGAGCAGGCGCAGTGGTTCGTGGTGGGACTCGCGTTCTTCTGCATCACGATCCTCCTGATCGGCGACCACCACGTGCTCGAGCGCTACCGCTACACGATCGCGGCGGCCAGCATCGGGCTGCTCCTGCTGCCGCGCCTGCCCGGTATCGGGGAGGAGGTGAACGGCGCCTTCCTCGCGATCAAGGTCGGGCCGATCCAGTTCCAGCCGGCGGAGTTCGCGAAGCTCGGCATCATCGTCTTCCTCGCGAGCTACCTGCGCGAGACCGGCGACATCCTCGTGCGCCCGCGGCTGCGGCCGCTGCCGTTCCAGCGCCAGCTCCTGCTCTACGGGATCCCGGTGCTGCTCACCCTGTTCGGCATCGCGGTCTTCGACCTCGGCGTGGCCGGCTCCGTGCTCCTCGCGGTGTTCACGCTCTCCTTCGCTGCGGTGCTGCGCGACCGGCCCTCGCCGAAGCACTTCGGCCCGCTGCTGCTCGTGTGGGGGCTCGCGATGCTCATGCTGATCCTGATCCGGGACCTCGGCAGCTCGCTCATGTTCTTCGGTGGCTTCCTGGCGCTGCTCTACGTGGCCACCGGCCGCCTGTCACTGATCGGCGTGGGCTCCACGATGTTCTTCGGTGGCGCCTTCTTCCTCTCGCAGAACATCAACCACGTTCAGGAGCGCGTGGACATCTGGCTCGACCCGTTCAAGCGCGGCGTGGTCGACCGCGAGGGCTACCAGCTCGCGCAGTCGCTGTTCGCCCAGGCCGACGGCGGCCTCTTCGGGCAGGGCTTCGGCCAGGCGTTGCTCGAATTACCCGGCGGCGGGACGATCCTGCCGGCGGCGCATACCGACCTGATCTACGCCGTGCTGGTGAACGAGGCCGGCCTGTTCGGAGCGGCGGGGCTGATCGGCGCCTATCTGCTGCTCGTGTACCGCGGGCTGCGCACCGCGCTCTCGGCATCGGACGGCTTCTCCAAGCTGCTGGCCACCGGGCTCACCGGCGTGCTGGCGATCCAGGTGTTCGTGATCGTCGGCGGCGTCACGCGCGTGATCCCGCTCACCGGCGTCACGCTTCCGTTCGTCTCCTACGGCGGCAGCTCGATCGTGGCGAACATGGTGCTGCTCGCGCTGCTTCTGATCGTTTCGGATCACGCCCGCTCCGAGGCGCGTCGGCGCGGAGGGCTGGTGTGAACCGCCAGATCGTCCAGCTCTTCGGCCTGTTCACGCTGCTGTTCGCCGCGCTGGTGATCTTCACATCGCGCTGGACGGTCTTCGAGGCCCAGTCGCTGGCCGACAACCCCGCGAACCGGCGTCCGCTGATCGAGGAGCAGAAGATCCCGCGCGGCCTCATCCTCGCTTCGGACAACCGCACCAGGCTCGCCGTCAGCCGCGGTGAGGGCCGCGGGGAGAACCGCACCTACACCCGCACCTATCCCACCGGCGGCACCTTCGCCCATCCGGTCGGCTACTCGTTCATCGAGAACGGCAGGCGCGGGCTCGAGCTGTACCGCAACGACGACCTGACGGGCGAGGAGGACGAGTTCGAGTCGATCCTCGCGGGGCTCGAGAGCACCGACCGCGAGGGCAACG
>DASUQG010000162.1:0-4864 GCA_036280695.1 Thermoleophilaceae bacterium | reverse complement strand
CGCGATCTCGGCCACCGGGTTGATGGTGCCGAGCACGTTCGACACGTGCGCCACGGCCACGAGCTTCACGCGCCCCTCGGCGAGGATGGAGTCGAGCTCGTCGAGTGACAGCTCGGCGCTATCGGTGAGCGTCAGGTAGCGCAGCTTCGCGCCGGTCTCCTCGCACAGGATCTGCCAGGGGACGATGTTCGAGTGGTGCTCCATCTCGGTGATGAGCACCTCGTCGCCCTCGCCGACGTGCTCGCGGCCCCAGGCGTAGGCCACGAGGTTGATCGCCTCGGTGGCGTTGCGGGTGAAGATCGAGCAGGCCGGGTCCCAGTTCACGAACGAGGCGATCCGGTGCCGGGCCGCCTCGAAGCGGTCGGTGGACTCGCGCGCCAGCTCGTACACGCCGCGATGGATCGGGGCATAGGACTCGCGCTGGAAGCCGTCCATCGCCTTGATCACCTGCTGCGGCCGCTGCGACGTGGCCGCCGAGTCGAGGTACGCCACGCGCTTCCCCGCGAACTCGCGCGTGAGCACGGGGAAGTCGGCGCGGACGTCGACCAGCGGCTTGTCGGCGACCGCGCCCATCAGCTCGCCTCGGCGCGCTCCCCGATGAACTCCCTGACCTGGTCCTCGGCGTCGGCCAGCTTCTCGCTGATGCGCCGGCGGACGAGGTCCTCGAGGCCGGGATCGTCGAGGCGCATCACGACCTCCTCGAAGTACCCCTCGACCAGCACGCGCACGGCCTCGGCGCGCGGGATGCCGCGGGTCATCATGTAGAAGATCTGCTCGGGGTCGAGCTCGCCGACGGTCCCGCCGTGCGACGCCTTCACGTTGTCCACCTCGACGATCAGCGAGGGGATCGCGTCGCCCTTCGCCTTCGGCGAGAGCAGCATCTGGTGGGTCTGGAGGTAGGTGTCCACCTCGGGCGCCTTCGGCACGATGTGGATCAGCCCCTCGTACGAGGCCCTCGACTCGCCGGTGAGCGCGCCCTTCCAGACGGTGTCGCCCGTGGTGTGGCCGGCCTCGTGCTTGTCCGTGGTGAACAGGTCGAGGTGCTCGTCGCGCTCGGTGAAGTACATGCCGGTGTGGCGCATGTCCGATCCCGGCTCGGCGGTGATGATGTCGAGCGTCTGCTTCGTGAGGTGGCCGCCGAGGTGGATCGGCACCCACTTCACGTGGGCGTCGCGCTGAACCTCGACCCTCCTGACCGAAATATCGTGCACCTCGCCCGAGCCCCAGTCCTGGTAGTGGGCCAGGTGCACCTGCGCGCCGGGTCGCGCGTACAGCTCGAATGCGCCCGCGTGCAGAGCCTGACCCTCGAAGTCAGGAGCGAGGAAGTACTCGCGCAGCTTGCATTCGGCGTTCTCACCGACCACCACCAGTGAGTGCGCCCACTGGACCGTGCCGGGCTCCTCGATCAGCCAGACGGCCTGGATCGGCTTCTCGATCCGGACGTTGTCGGGCACATACACGAACACGCCGCCGGTCCAGAAGGCGGCGGTGCCGGCCGGGAACTTGCCCTCGTCGTACGGCAGCCGCTTCGCGAACCACTCCTCGACGAGGTCCGCGTGCTTCTCCACAGCCTCCTCGAGCGGCATAACGATGATGCGCTCGTCGGCGACGTCGCAGTGAACGACGTTCGCGCCCTGTTGCACGATCAGCGCCGCGTGCTCCTCGTCGCCGAGGTGGTCGCGAACGATGGCCGAGTCCAGGCTGTCGTAGCGGCGTGGCTCGAGCGCATCGAGGTCGAGGCCGCGCAGGGACGTGGTCCAGAAGCCGGAGCGGCGCCAGGTCGGCACGTCCTGCGACTCGTAGACCTCGAGCGCGGCGCGGCGGCGGTCCTCCACGAACTCAGGCGCCACTCGCGGCCACCCCCTCACGCACGAACTCGTAGCCCTTGTCCTCGAGCTCGTCGGCGAGCTCCGAGCCGCCCTCGCGGACGATCCGGCCGTCCAGCAGGATGTGCACGAAGTCCGGCTTCACGTACTCGAGGATGCGCGTGTAGTGCGTGATGATCAGGAAGCCGCGCTCGGCGCCGCGCATGGCGTTCACGCCCTCCGCGACGATGCGCAGGGCGTCGATGTCGAGCCCCGAGTCGGTCTCGTCGAGCACCGCGAACTCCGGCTGGAGCATCGCGAGCTGGAGGATCTCCGCCCGCTTCTTCTCGCCGCCGGAGAAGCCCTCGTTGAGATAGCGGCTGGTGAAGGCACGGTCGATTTTCAGGAGCTCCATGTTCTTGCCCAGCAGGGCCCCGAACTCCTTGACCTTGATCGGCTCCTCGCGGCCGGCGTTCATCGCCATGCGGAGGAAGTTCGCCACCGACACGCCCGGAATCGTCGCCGGGTACTGGAAGGCCATGAAGAGGCCGGCGCGGGCGCGCTCGTCGGGGTCCGCCTCCGTCAGGTCCTCGCCGTTCAGGAGGATGCGGCCCTCGGTGACCTCGTAGCTGGGGTTGCCCATCAGCGTGTTGGCGAGCGTGGACTTGCCGGAGCCGTTCGGCCCCATCAGCGCGTGGGTCTCGCCCTTCTTCACGACGAGGTCGACGCCGTGGAGGATCTCCCGGTCCTCCGTGCGCACGTGCAGGTTCTGGACTTCAAGGGTCATACGCTGGTGGCCTTCTTCCTAGCTGTCAGGGGCTGGACGAGGTCGTCCAGCGTCATCTCATTCAGGGTTCTGACGATCGACCCCTGGACGCGCGTCCAGAGGAACTTGGTGGGGCAGGGCTCGTCGTGCTCGCGGCTGCAGACGAGGACGCCGTCGGCGTCCGCGCTGATGCACTCGATCGGCGCGATCTCGCCCTCGAGCGCCCTCACGACCTCGGCCATCGAGATGTCCCCGGCCTCGCGCGCCAGCGTGTAGCCGCCGTGCGCACCGCGGCGCGACTCGACGAGTCCTGCCTTGCGCAGCCGCTGAACCAGGTGCTCGAGGTAGGCGAGCGGAAGGCCCTCGGAGTCGGCGATGGTGGAGAGCGAGATCGGCCGCTCGCCATCGTGCTTCGCGAGGTGTGCCATCACACGGACGCCGTACTCGGCTTTGGTCGAGAACATCATCGGCTCAAATCCTACCTAGGTGGTAGGAGAACTCAGCCGGCCTCTCGCTCCAGCATGCGCAGGTCGTGCGCCAGCCGCTCCGGCGTGGCCTCGGCGCCGGGGTAGCCCACGCGCTGGAAGCCGCGCGAGTCGACAAGCGTGAAGCGCGCCTGGTGCTCCGCGGTCACGGACTGGGGGCGGATCGCGAACCCCTTCCAGAGTGGGCGCAGCTCGGCGCGCGATCCGAGCACGAAGTCGATGCGCCCGGTGGCGCGCTGCTTCGAGAGGAACGCCTGCGCGCGCGCGGGCGTGTCGCGCGGCGGGTCGACCGCGATCGCCAGCGCCGGCACGTCGTGGCCCAGCTCGTCGAGTGCCCCGCGCACGGTCTGCGCCTGGACCGGGCAGCTGTCCTGGCAGGTGGTGTAGAGGAACGTGACCACCACGGGCCGGCCGCGCAGCGATCGCATGGACACCGGCTCGCCGTCCTGGTTGCGGAGCTCGAAGTCCGGCGCGCGCAGCCCCTTCGGCATGAGCGCGCCCTCGAAGCTGTCGGGCGAGCCCTCCTCCGAGTCGCGCCCGCTCGCCGCCAGCACGATCGCCCCGAGCGCGAAGGCGCCGACCAGGAACAGCGCGACGACGATCCGGGGGTTCACCGAGCGGAGGCTAGAGGGGCGCGTCGGGCGAGAGCACGAGCTCGTAGCGCTCCCACTCCATCGGGCGTCCCCAGCGGACCATGTGCTCGCCGCTCACCTTTTCGAACCCGACACTCAGGTAGAGGCTGCGCGCGGCGCTCAGGTCGCTGAACGTGGCGAGCTCCAGGCGCTTGTAGCCGGCCGCGCGCGCGGCATCCAGCACCACCTCGACGAGCCGGCGCCCTGTGCCTGAGCCGCGCGCCTCCGGCACGAGCACGAGGTCGGCGAGCCGACCGATGCCGCCGCCCACGTCGTAGAGCATGACCGTCCCGACCGGCCGGCCGTCCAGCTCGGCCACCCACAGCCCTCCGGAAGGGCCGGGCCAGCCGCTCCGGCGCAGCTCCGCGAGCTGGACGGCGATTTCCGCGGCGAAGCTCGGCTCGAGCCCGTACTCGGTCTCGTAGACCTCGGCGTGCAGCCGAACGACCGTGTTCACGTCCTCGGCGCTGCCGCCCGCGCGGATCTGCACCTCCATGGGCGAAAGCATCGCCGAGCGTCACAATCGAGGGCGTGTCGATCACCCTCGACCCCGGAGTGCTCGCCTTCCTCGGCCTCGGCGTGGCGCTCTACGTCCGCGCCGTGGGCGTGGCGCGCGGGCGCGGCCTGGAGGTGAGCCGCTTCCAGCAGGCTGCGTTCTACGCCGGTGTCGCGCTCTGGGTCATCGCAATGATCTCGCCGCTCGACGACCTCGCCGAGGACCTGCTCTCAGCTCACATGGCCCAGCATCTCCTGCTCGCCGAGCTGGGCGGTCCGCTGATCCTCGTGGGCCTGCGCGCGCCCGTGATCTTCTTCTTCCTCCCGCGGCCGGCGCTGGTGGCGCTGGCGCGCCGCAAGACGCTTCGCCGAGTGATGCGCAAGCTCACGACTCCGGTTGGCGCCATCGCCACCTACGCGATTGTCCTCTACGGATGGCACTTCGCGCCCGCGTTCGAGGCGGCACTGGAGTACCCGCTCGTGCACGCCCTTCAACACCAGTCCTTCTTCATCATCGCGATCCTCGTCTGGATCCCCGCGCTGGAGCCGACCCGCCAGCGCCTGCGCGGCGAGCTCTGGAAGGCGGCGCACATCCTGGGCGCGCGACTGGTGGGGATGTTCCTCGGCATGGCCTTCATCGCCATGCGCTCGCCCGCCTACGACTGGTACGTGGGGCGGACC
>DASUQG010000161.1:0-9625 GCA_036280695.1 Thermoleophilaceae bacterium | reverse complement strand
GATCGTGGCCGGGTGGAACCCGTGGCGCAGGTAGCCGAGCGCCGAGCCTGCGGTGGCCGCCGCGAGTATCCCCGCGGTGTTGCGGTCGAGCGAGAGCGCGATCACTCCGAAGGTGATCGCCGCGATCGTGCAGATCCCCGCCGCCAGCCCGTCGACACCGTCGATGAAGTTGACGATGTTCATCACCGCGACGATCCCAACCACGGTCGCCGGGTAGCCGAAGTCGCCGAGGTCCACACGTCCGACGAAGGGCGCGGTGAAGTCCGCGACGTACACGCCGCTCGCCACCGGAATCACGGCGGCGAGGGTCTGGCCCAGCAGCTTCACGTCGGGCGAGAGCTCGAGCAGGTCGTCGGCCGCTCCGACCAGAGCGATCACGATCGCGCCGCCGAGAATGCCGCGCAGCTCCTCGTTCGGCTCTAGGAAGATCAGCGCCGAAGTCGCGAAGGCGATCAGGATCGCCAAGCCGCCGAGCCGGGGAGTCGGAAACACGTGCAGCCCGCGCTCGCGCGGCCTGTCGATCGCGCCGACGCGCCAGGCCATCCGGCCGGCGATCGGGGTGGCTATCCATGCGACGACCAGCGCCAGCGCGAAGGCGCCCAGAGCCGTGTCGAGCTCGCTCATCCCCCCAGAGGGTAAGGAACCGCCCGGCGGGCGCCGTGGCGCTCGAGCCAGAGGCCGAGCGTCATCAGGCACCAGATCTGACGGCTGTGGTCCGCGCTGCCGGACTCGTGCTCCGCGAGCAGCCGCTCCACCGCCTCGGGGCGGAACAGCCCCTGCGCGCGCAGCGTGTCCGGCGAGAGCACGTCGCGCGCGAACGCCCGCAGGTCGCCGCGGAGCCAGGCGGCGGCCGGAATCGAGAACCCGCGCTTGCGCCCGTGGAGGATCCGTCGCGGCAGGAGCGGCGCGACCGCGCGCCGCAGAAGTCGCTTCTTCTGGAACCCGCGGAGGTGCCGGCTGGTGGGGACCGAGAGCGCGAGCTCCGTGACCGCTGTGTCGAGGAACGGGACGCGCGTCTCGAGCGAGTGCGCCATGCTCGCGCGGTCCGTCTTCACGAGCAGGTCGTCGACCAGGTAGATGCTGCGGTCCACATCCTGGAGGCGCGCGAGCGGCTGCGCCCCCGCCGTGGCGGCGTAGCGCTCGCGGTACACGTCGAGAGGATCGAACCCGTCCGGGGAGGGAGCCGCGCGCAGCTCCGCCCGCAGGTCCTCCGAGAAGATCTCCTTCCAGGCGTGGTGGCGCTCGAGCGGCGGAAGCGCGCCACCGCGCGCAAACCGCTTCGCCTTGTAGTCGAAGCTCACCCGTGCGGACGAGGTCGGCAGCCGCTCGACCAGCGGGCGGAGCGCCGCGGCGGGCCGGCCGAGCCAGGGCGCAATCGAGTCCGCAACGTACGTGTAGTAACCGCCGAACAGCTCGTCGCCGCCCTCGCCCGAGAGCGCGACCTTCACATGCTGCGCCGCCAGTTCGGAGACGAGGTAGGTCGGTAGCGCCGACGAGTCAGCGAGCGGCTCGTCGAACACCTCCGCGAGCCGGGTCAGAACCTCCCCCACGTCCGGCTCGACGATCAGCTCGTGGTGATCGGTGTCGTACCGGCTCGCCACCAGCCGCGCTCGCTCGAGCTCGTCGAACGAGCGCTCGCGGAAGCCGATCGAGAACGTGCGCACGCGCTCGCCGCTCTCCTGCGCAGCGAGCGCTGCGAGCGTGGCCGAGTCGACGCCGCCGGAGAGCAGCACGCCCACCGGCACGTCCGACACGAGGTGCGCGCGCACCGAGTCGCGCAGCCGCTCGCGCAGCTCATCTGCGAGCGCCGCCTGTGAGTCGTCGCGCAGCTCGCCGGCCGCCGCCGGCGTGACGTGCGCGTACGGCCGGACCGTCGCGCCGCGCCCGGGCTCCCACGACAGCAGGTGGCCAGGCTGCAGCTTCCGCACTCCCTCGAAGATCGTGAGCGGTCCGGGGATCGAGTTGAACGCGAGCAGCGCCTCGAGCGCGCGCATGTCGAGCGTCCGGTCGAACTCCGGCAGCTCCATCAGCGCCTTCAGCTCCGACGCGAACGCGAGCCCGCCGTCCGCGCTCTCGAGGTAGTAGAGCGGCTTGATCCCGAAGCGGTCGCGCGCGAGCACGAGCCGCCCCGCGCGCCCGTCCCAGACGGCGATGGCGAACATGCCGCGCAGCCGCTCCGCGAACCCGTCGCCGAGTTCCTCGAACAGGTGCACGATCGCCTCGGTGTCGCAGCGCGTCCGGAAGCGGTGCCCGGCCGCCTCGAGCTCGCCCCGGAGCTGCTCGTGGTTGTAGATCTCGCCGTTCTGGACCACCTGGACCTGCCCGTCCTCGCCGGCGATCGGCTGGTGGCCGCCGGCGAGATCGATGATCGACAGCCGCCGCGCCGCGAGCCCGACCGGCCCCGCGATCACATGTCCCTCGTCGTCCGGCCCCCGGTGGACGAGCGTTGCGCTCATGGCCGCGAGCGCGTCCGGGTCCGGACCGCCCGCGCCGCCGGCTGCGAGACCGCAGATGCCGCACATCTCAGGCGGCGCGTGCCCGGCGCGGGATCGAGGCGGCGGTCTCGGCCACCACACCGAGGTAGAGACGAGGGGAGCGGTCGGCTATGTACTCGAGGTCGTGGGCGAGCTTCTCCTCCCACGTCATCTCGCGCGTCATCCGCAGCTGCGCGAAGCCGGTCATGCCTGGCGGCACCACCAGCCGCTGCCAGTACTGGGGGATCTGCTCGCAGAGTTCCTCGAAGAACGCCGGCCGGATCGGGCGCGGCCCGACGATGCTCATGTCGCCGGTGAGCACGTTCACGAGCTGGGGCAGCTCGTCGAGGTGCGCCGCGCGCAGCCGGCGGCCCACGCGCGTGAGCTCGTCCTCGGTCAGCCGGCTCAGCTCGGCGCCGAGGTAGGGGCCGAGCCGCGACTCGGCGTCCACCTGGAGCGTGCGGAACTTGAACATCGTGAACACCCGCCCCGCCTTGCCGACTCGAACTCCGCGGTAGATGGCAGGGCCGCGGGAGCCGAGCCGGACCAGCGCCCAGATCACCGCCAAGAGCGGCGCCAACAGCAGCAGCGCGAGGCTGGCGAGCAGGATGTCGAGCCCGCGGAGCGCGAAGTCGACGGGCGCGGGGCGCCAGCCCTCGTGCGCCATCCGGCTGTAGCGCTCGGCAAGGGTCTCGCCCTCGTGCGGCTGCGCCTCCGGCGGCGGAGCCAACACGCGGGTGAAGCGACGAGGCGGCCTCAGCCTGTTGTTCACGGCCACTAGCCAACCACCTCGAGCGCCATGTCGGCCAGCAGCGCCGGGTCGCGCCGGTCGCGCCCGGCGCCCGGCTCGCGCTTCTTGACCTCGATTGCGTTGGCGCTCGTCAGCGGGCGCAGCCGGCCCTCTCGGATCAGCGCCTCGTCCACGCCCCCGAGTCGGCCCCCGTAGGTGGTGTACACGGGAGTGCCGAGCGCGACCGCCTCGCGGTTCATCGTGCCGCCCGCCGAGACGACGAGGTCCGCCGCCGCGATCAGGCTCTGAGCGTCCACCGCGCCGTCCGGCACGATCACCGATGGCAGCCCCAGACCCTTCACGAACGCGCGCTGCTCCTCGGTGCGCGGCACCACGACAGCGTGAACGCCATCGTCCCCGCCGAGTCGCGCGACGACCTCGGGAAACAGGCGGTTCGAGCGCCGGTGGTACAGCGACACGTCGGGCGGCGGGCGGATCACGACGGTCACGCGCGTCTGGTCCACGCCGAGGCGCTCCATGATTCCGGGATCCGGCTCGAAGTCTGCGAGGTAGTACTCCTCTTTGAGACCGGGAAACTGCGCGAGCTTCTCCGGACCGGCACCGTAGCGCGCGAGGCGGTCGGGAGGTATCCGGTCCGGCGTCATCACGCGACGCGCGCACCTGCAGCCGATGTTGTGCTGCTGGATGGCGAACTCGTAGTCGAACATGTTCACGACCGGAATCCCGAGCGACCTGCCCGCGAGCGCGAGGTCGTTCGAGCCGTGGCCCCATGCGAGCTGGAAGTCGCCGCGGTTCGCGAAGCGCCGGGCGCGCGCCGTGCGCGACGCCAGCGACGCGAGCTTGCGCACACGGGAGGCGCCCCCGTGGCGCCCGAAGGCGAGGTGCTCGATCCCGTGCAGCTCGAGCAGCTGGAGCGTCTGGGCGTAGTCGCGCGCGGTCACGGTCACGTCGTGGCCGCGTGCCCGCAGCACCTCGATGATGGGCCGGAAGACGAGCACATGGGCCGGCGCCGTCATGTCGATCCAGACCCTCACGACTCGTCCATCTGCGGGCAGCCTAGTGGCGGACTCGGCCGCTCAGGAGCCCGGGATCACGTGGAACGCGATCGCCGCGTACTGGAGCGCGGCGGCCACGATCACCAGGGCATGGAAGACCTCGTGATAGCCGAACACCGTCGGCGCCGGGTTCGGCCGCTGGAACGCGTACACGAGCGCACCCGCCGTGTAGAGCAGCCCGCCCACCACCACCAGAGCCGTCCCGGTGATCCCGAGCTCGTCGAGCATGGTTGGAAACGCGGCAACGGCGACCCAGCCGAGCGCCAGGTACAGGATCGCGACGAGTGGCTTCGGCGCGTCTATCCAGACGAGCTTCATGAACACGCCGGCGAGCGCCCCGGCCCACACCACCACCAGGATCACCGTTGCGAGGGTGCCGTCGAGCACGAGCAGCGCGAACGGCGTGTAGGTGCCCGCGATGAGGAAGAAGATCATCGAGTGGTCGAGCCGCTTCATCCAGCGGCGCGCCGCCTGCGACGCCCATGTGACCCGGTGGTAGAGCGCGCTCGTGCCGAACAGCGCGGCCACGCTCAGCGCGTAGATCGCCGCAGCGAGCCGCGGCTGGCCGCCCGGGGCCGCGGCCACGAGCGCCGCTCCGAGCGCGAGCGCCACGTAGAAGGCCCATTGATGCGAAACGCCGCGCAGGCGCGGCTTCGCGAGGTCAAGTGTCGCGGAGCTGGTGGGCATCGGTGAAGAACCCACGGTAGCCCATGGAAACTGCGATCAGGCTCGCCAGCGCCACCGCGCCGAGCAGCACCCACAGGAGCACGATCTGTAGCCGCACCGCGTCGACCGGCTCCGCGCCCGCCACCAGCATCCCGACCATCGTGCCGGGGAAAAAGACGATTCCGGTCGTCTTCGTGGAGTCCACGAGCGGGATCATTCCCGAGCGCAGGCTCCGCGCCACGGCCCCGCGTGCCGCCTGGAACGAGGTGGCGCCGAGCGCGAGCATCGCTTCGATCTGGCGGCGGCCCTCGTGCATGTCGTCGGCGAGCCGGTTCAGCGCCACGGCCACGGCGGTCATCGAGTTCCCGATCACCATGCCGCCCACAGGCACCAGGTAGCGCGGCTCGGCCTTGAAGACGCCGAGCGCCAGCACGAGCCCGAGAGTCACCGCCGCCGCGACCGCGAGCCCGAGCAGGATCGGCCCCGTGGCGCCCGGGACCGCCTTCGCGCGGCCGCGGGCGGTCCAGGCGCCGAACCCCACCATCCCGGCGAGTAGCGCCACCACCAGCCAGAGGCTGTCGGTGTCGAAGATGGCCTGGATCACGTACCCGACCGCGGTGAGCTGGAGGAACGAGCGCAGCACGGCCACGGCGATGTCCTGCTCCAGCTCAGCCCGGCGCCAGAACGAGACCGCGATCGCCACTGCGATCAGCGCGAGTGATGCCGCCACCTCGCCGAGCGTGATCGAGATCGTGCTCACGCCGCCACCCGCCCCTCGTGGAGCTCGATCGTCCGCTCGGCGAGCCGCTCCGCCTGCCCGCGGTCGTGCGTCACCAGCACGAGCGACACCCCGCGCAGTCCCTGCAGGGCGTCCTCGACCGCGCCGGTGGCGGCGGCATCGAGCGATGCGGTGGGCTCGTCGAGGAGCAGCACCTCCGGCTCGAGCGCGAGCGCCCGCGCCAACATCACGCGCTGCTGCTCCCCCACCGACAGCCGCGACGCGTCGCGGTGGGCGAAGCTCGGGTCGAGCCCGGCCAGCCGCAGCGGCGGCTCGGGATCCACGTCCTGGCCGTGCAGCCGCGGGCCGAACCCCACGTTGTCGGCCACGCTGCCCGGTACCGGAGCGGGCAGCTGCGGCACAAGCCCCACCCTCCGGCGCAGCTCGAGCGGGTCGAGCTCGCGCACGTCGGTGCCGTGGAAGCGCACCGTGCCCTGGTCCGGGTCGGCCAGGCGGTTCAGCAGCCGCAACAGGGTCGACTTGCCCGACCCCGAGGGGCCCAGCAACGCCGTCGAGCCGGACGGAATCGAGAGTGTCACGTCGTGGAGCACCGGCCGGCCGTCGCGCGCCAGCCTGACACCGTCCAGGTCGAAGAGCGAGCTAGGCGACGGCGGCCTCGGCGAGCTGTGGGTAGAGCGGGTGCTTCTCGGCCAGCGCGCGCGTGCGCTCCGAGAGCTCGCCGCGCTTCGCCTCGGAGAAGTCTCCGGTGAGCGCCTCGCCGATCACCCTCCCGATCTCGCGGAAGTCGTCCACCTGGAAGCCGCGCGTGGCTAGCGCCGGCGTCCCGATCCGCAGCCCCGACGAAACGGCCGGCGGCCGCGGGTCGAACGGCACGGCGTTGCGGTTCACCGTGATGCCGATCTCCGCGAGGCGGTCCTCGGCCTGCTTCCCGTCGAGCTCGGACTCGCGCAGGTCCGCGAGCACGAGGTGGACGTCGGTGCCGCCGGTGAGCACGTTCACGCCCGCGGAGATCATCTCCTCCGCCACGACCGCCGCCCCCTCGCGCGTCCGCCGCTGGCGCTCGCGGAAGAGGTCGGACCGGGCGACCTTGAACGTGACCGCCTTGCCGGCGATGTTGTGCATCAGCGGACCGCCCTGGTGGCCCGGGAACACGCGCGAGTCGATCTTCTTGGCGTACTCCTCGCGGCACAGGATCATCCCGCCGCGGCCGCCGCCGAGCGTCTTGTGCGTGGTGGTGGTGACCACGTCGCAGTAAGGGACCGGGCTCGGGTGCTCCTCGGCAGCCACCAGGCCGGCGAAGTGCGCCATGTCGGCCATCAGGACCGCGCCGACCGAGTCGGCGATCTCGCGGAAGCGCCTGAAGTCGAGCTGCCGCGGATAGGCCGACCACCCGGCGATGATGAGCTTGGGCTTCGAGTCCTCCGCGATCTGCGCGAGCTCGTCCATGTCGAGCCGCGAGTCCTCCTCGCGCACTCCGTAGGCCACGATGTCGAAGTAGAGCCCGGAGAAGTTGATCTTCATCCCGTGCGAGAGGTGGCCGCCGTGGTCGAGCTTCATGCCGAGGATGCGGTCGCCGGGCTCGAGGAGCGCCATGTAGACGGCCGAGTTGGCCTGCGCCCCGGAATGCGGCTGCACGTTCACGTGGTCCGCGCCGAAGAGCGCCTTCGCGCGGTCGATCGCGAGCTGCTCCGCCACGTCCACGTACTCGCAACCGCCGTAGTAGCGCCTGCCCGGATAGCCCTCGGCGTACTTGTTCGTGAGCACCGAGCCCTGGCAGTCGAGCACGGCCTGCGGAACGAAGTTCTCGGAGGCGATCATCTCGAGCGTCCGCTCCTGCCGAGCGGCCTCGTCTTTCAGCACCTCGGCGATCTCCGGATCCACCTCGGCGACTGGTTTCGTGAAGTAATCGGGGCTCAGGTCGCTCATCGCAGGCACCGTACCACCGCCTCCCGCGGTACTGCCCCCTCTCGCACGATGTCCCAGGAGCCGTCGCTCTCGTACGCGCTGAGGTCCACGACCGTGGACGGCGTGCCCGGCAGCTCGCCGCCGTCGAGGATCAGGTCCACGCCCGCGCGCAGCTCCTCGTCCACGTCGGCGACGCGGCTGGCATCGGGTCCGCCGGAGCGGTTGGCGCTCGACTGGAGCACGGGCCAGCTCACCGCGGCGAGCGGAGCGAGCTCACCCTCGAGCAGGGGCACCCGCAGCCCGAGCCGCTCGGGCGCCGGCCCGCACGCGAGCGGGTAGCGGCGCACAGGGTTCGGAACGAGCAGCGTGAGCGCCCCGGGCAGCAGCCGCGCGACCGCCTCGCGCGTGCGCGCGCCCAGCTCGGGGAGCGCCGCCAGGGCCAGTTCGAGGCCGAAGAACATGACGGCCGCGGGCACGTCCGGCGCCCTGCCCTTGAGCCGGTAGAGGCGATCGACGCCCTCGCGCGAGTCGGGCTCGGTGGCGAGCCCGTAGACGGTGTCCGCTGGGAACAGCGCGACCCCGCCCACCGAGATGCAGCGCTCGAAGGTCGCGACCTCCTCGGGCGTCACGGCGCGGTGCCGACGGTGATGCGGTCCCAGCTCGAGAGGTCGGGGTAGGAGAGGGCGTCGTCCAGCAGCTCGCGCACCTCGTCGGCCTGGTCGTGCGCATGCTCGAGCACGACCCGTGTGCCGGACGGGATCGCCTCGATCAGCTCGCGGATCGCATCCAGCCCGTCCGCGCCCGAGGTGAGTGCGACGCGGGGCTCGTAGCGGTTGATCTCCGGCATGAGGCCGTCCCACTGGTCGTCGCGCACGTACGGCAGGTTCGCGATCACGAGGTCGTAGTCGCCCGGCGGCAGGCCGTCGACCATCTCGACCTCGAGCGGCAGGCCCAGCCGCGCGGCATTCTCGCGCGCCACGTCCACCGCGTCCTGCGACACCTCCGACGCCGTCACGCGCAGGTCCGGCCGCTCGTCGAGCAGCGCCAGCGCGATCGCGCCCGAGCCCGTCCCGACGTCGTGCACGTGAGCGCCCTCCGGCAGGTCGAGGGCCGCCTCCACCAGCAGCTCGCTCTCGGGACGCGGCACGAGCACACGCGGGTCGACCATCAACTCGATGTTGCGGAACCCCTTGCGGCCGAGGATGTAGGCCACCGGCTCGCGCTCGTTGCGGCGCCGCACGCGCTCGGCGATCACCCGCGCGGCGGGCGGCGGGATCTCCATGTCCGGGTCGAGGAAGAGCTGCTCGCGCGTGACGCCGAGGGCGTCGGCGATCAGCAGCTCGGCGTCGAGCCTGGGCGTGGAGCAGCCGGCCGCGCCGAGCGCGTCTGTGGCCGCCTCGATCGCCTCGCTGGCGATCATCCGCCCACCGGCTCCGCGGCTTCGAGCATGCGGCGCTTCTCCTCGGACTCGAGCGCGGCAGTGAACTCGTCGAGCTCGCCGCCGAGAATGCCGGGCAGGTTGCCCTTCGTGAGCCCCACGCGGTGGTCGGTGACCCGGTCCTGCGGGAAGTTGTAGGTGCGGATCTTCTCGGCGCGCTGGCCCGAGCCCACCTGCGCGAGGCGCGCCGCCGCCTGCTCCGCCTGCTGCGCCGCCATCTCGCGCTCCAGCAGCCGCGCACGCAGCACGCGCATCGCCTTGTCGCGGTTCTGGAGCTGCGACTTCTCATCCTGCATGGACACCACGAGGCCGGTCGGCTTGTGCGTGATCCGAACGGCGGAGTCGGTGGTGTTCACGGACTGCCCGCCCGGGCCGGACGAGCGGTACACGTCCACCTGGAGGTCGTTCGGGTCGATCTGCACGTCCACGTCCTCGGCCTCGGGCAACACGGCCACCGTGGCGGTGGAGGTGTGGATCCGCCCCTGCGACTCCGTCTCCGGGACGCGCTGCACGCGGTGAGTCCCACCCTCGTACTTGAAGACGCTGTAGGCGCCGCTGCCCTTGACCGCGAAGGTGAAGTGGCCCTCACCGACCTCG
>DASUQG010000160.1:0-6909 GCA_036280695.1 Thermoleophilaceae bacterium | reverse complement strand
AAGCTCGACTTCCTGCCGGAGCACCACACGGACTTCGTGTTCTCGGTGGTCGGGGAGGAGTTCGGGTTCGTGGGGGCCGCGCTGGTGCTTTCGCTGTTCGCGCTGCTGATCTGGCGCGCACTGCGTACTCTTACTATGGCGAAGAACTTTTACGGCGCTCTAGTCGCCGGCGGCATCACCGCGATGCTGATGTTCCAAGTCTTCGTAAACGTGGGCATGACTATTTCGATCATGCCCATCACCGGCATCCCCCTGCCGCTCATGAGCTATGGCGGCTCGTCGGTAATCACAACACTTATGGCAATAGGCCTACTGCAATCGATACACGCGCAGGCGCGCGACACGGCCGCGGTGAAGCGCCTATGACCTTTATGAAGGGAATTCTTCTTGAGAAAGCAGTTGCTCGTCTCGGTGGACCGGGGCGAAACCAGAGTCGCGATCCTGGAATCGGAGGGCAGCCCCCAGGCGGGCGCCGCCAAGGGACGGGGTCGCGGTAAGCAAAACCAGCAAGCCGACGACTCGCGCGTTGCCGAGCTCTACATAGAGCGCAAGGGCAACCGCTCGATCGTCGGAAACGTCTACAAGGGCAAGGTCGACAACGTCCTGCCCGGCCTCGAGGCCGCATTCGTCGACATCGGCCTCGACAAGAACGGCTTCCTGCACGCGGACGACGTCGTCTTCCCGGGCGTGGAGGTGGCGCGGCGCGGCCGCGGCGCCGGCAAGGGCAAGCGCATCACGGAGCTACTGAAGCCCGGCCAGGAGATCCTGGTTCAGGCGATCAAGGATCCGCTGAAGACGAAGGGCCCGCGCCTGTCGATGCAGCTGTCGATCGCGGGGCGCTACCTCGTGTACGTGCCGCAGGGAGAGGGCGTCGGCGTGTCGCGCCGGCTCGAGGACAAGGAGCGCGACCGCGTGCGGCGGGCCGCGCAAAAGATCGACATGGGCGAGGGCGGCGTGATCGTCCGCACCGCCGCGCAGGGCGCGAAGCGCGAGGACTTCGAGCGCGAGATCAAGTACCTGCACAAGCTGCACGAGGTGCTCCAGCAGCGGGCCAAGGACACGCCCGCGCCCGCCATGGTCTTCCAGGAGGCGGACCTGTCGGTGCGCGTGGCGCGTGACATCTTCTCGGGTGAGTTCGAGAAGGCGATCGTGGACGACCCCGGCCAGCACCACCGGCTCCAGTCCTTCTTCAACAGGACGGCGCCGGAGCTGCTCGAGCGGCTCGAGTTCTACGAGGACAAGGACGAGCCGCTGTTCGAGAAGTTCGGCGTCGAGGACGCCATCCAGTCGGTGCTGAAGCGCCGCGTGGACCTGCCGAGCGGCGGCTACCTGATGATCGACTACGCCGAGGCGATGACGGTCCTCGACGTGAACTCGGGCTCGTTCACCGGCCGCGGCAAGGGCGCGAAGCTCGAGGACACGATCACGAGGACGAACCTCGAGGCCGCCGAGGAGGTCGTGAGCCAGCTGAGGCTGCGCGACATCGGCGGGATCATCGTCATCGACTTCATCGACATGGCCCGCGCGCGCAACCGCGACACGGTGCTGAAGACGCTGCGCAAGTCGCTCGACGAGGACCGCACGAAGACCTATGTCGTCGAGATCTCACCGCTCGGGCTCGTGGAGATGACGCGCCAGAACGTGACCGACGGCGTGCGCGAGATCATGACCAAGCCCTGCCCCGTCTGCGAGGGCGAGGGCGTGGTGCTTTCGGAGGAGACGGTCGCGATCGAGGTCGACCGCTGGCTGCGCGACCTCGCCGCCGAGCGCCCCAACGCGCCGGCGTTCCTGATCCGGGTGAACCCGAAGGTGGCGTCGATCCTGGTGGGCGGCCACGGGGTCGAGGGCCCGATCCACGAGATCGAGCAGGAGACCGGCAGGCACTTCCACTTCGAGGGCACGGAGGCGCTGCCCATCGACCACTTCGAGGTCGTGCTGGAGGGCACGGCCGACGACGTCGAGGAGCGCGCGCTCCCGTTCCGCGAGGGCGAGGAGGTGCTCGTCCACATCGAGGAGCCGCACATGTACAACGAGGACGACGCCGTGGCCAAGCTGGACGGCTACGTCGTGTCGGTCGCGGGAGCGGCGACTCTGGTGGGCGAGAAGACGCTGGTCCGGATCGACAAGGTCGGCCGAAGCGCCGCCGAGGCCTCGCTCGTGAACCCGCCGGAGGGCGTGGTGGCGAGCTCGGCGGACTCGTCCTCCTCAGACGGCTCCGCAAACGGGCGCCGCCGGCGGCGAGGGCGGCGCGGAGGTCGCGGGCGGCGTAAGAAGGCGGAGACCGGAACCGGGAGCTCGTCCTAGGCGCGGCCGGTCTAGGTGTCGAGCTGCACTTCGATTGCTCGCACCGCCTCGTCGGGATCCCGGTACAGCGTCTGGCGCCAGAGCTTCTCGTCCTTGAACTCCCAGATGTTCGCGACTCGCTCCGCGAACGGGAGCCCGCTCCCCACGCCGCGCATATGCGTGGACATGATGATCAGCACGCGCCCGTCCGGCGCGGATGACAGCTGCTCTACGTCGACTCGCCATTCTCCCCAGGTAGCGTCGATCTCCTTGAAGTAGCGGCGAATACCCGCGAACCCCTGGTAGGGGCGCGCCTCGAGCTGGGCCATCAGGGAGAAGAACTCGACCTCGGGGTGGCATTGCTCGAGGGCTGTCTCAAGGTCGCGCTCGGTGATCGCGTCCGCAAATGCTCGGACGACGCTGATGCGCTCATCCCACATTCGCCAGCGAGTATCCCTAAGCAGCCGCCCGGGTGGGCGGGGCCAGGCCCTCGGCCTCGTAGGCGGCGGCGAGCAACGGCTCGTAGCGGCCGGCTTCCAGGTCCCCTATCGGATCCTTCGTGTAGCGCACCAAATCCCGCGCGGGCAGCGAGAAGGCTGCTCTCATCGCTATCAGGCGGCGGCGCTCCTCCGATGCCGGCTCGGCCAGCAGGCGCTGCGCCGCGTTCAGCTCGCGTACCTGCCTGATCCTTCCGGGGAGCGTCAGGACGAGCAGGATCGAGGCCGGGATTGCGAAGAAGAGGAAGCCCAGCAGGTTGGCCAGGTCGTGGACGCGCTCCTCGCCGGCGCGGCCGGCCTCGGCCACCTCGCCGCCGGTGCCGGAGCCGGCGTCGCGGAGGGCGTCGCCCACCTCGCCGCCCACGACCGGCAGGCCTGAGACCGCGTCGGCGGCACCCTCGAAGCCGTCCTGGACTGCGGTGCCGGTGTCGCGGACCCCGGTGCCAAGCACGGCGAGCTGGTCGACGGCGTCGTGGACCTTCAGCGCCAGCCAGCCGAGGACGAAGAGCGTCAGCAGGACCAGCGCGTCGCGCGCCACGGCCCGGCCGCGGTCGTTGGGTGTGTCGGGGTAGATCCGCATAGGTCCCGCATACCCCTGACTCGCGAATCGAGCGCAATCGCGGCACGGAGATACAGCCGGGGTGCGCATGCGGGAGACTCAGCGCATGGCTGAGCCCCTGATCCGTCGTGACGCGTGGGGCCTCGAGGAGGAGGAGGGCACCTGGCACCCGATCCTTCAGGCGTACGCGCTGGGTGTGGGCGTGATGCAGGAGCGCGACGCCGACGATCCGTTGAGCTGGGAGTACCAGGCCGAGGTGCACGGCGTTGCGTCCGGGCGCCCGCCGGACGAGTTCCGCAACCAGTGCCAGCACAACACCTGGTTCTTCCTGCCCTGGCACCGCATGTACCTGGCCTGGTTCGAGCGCATCGTGCGGGCGGCAGTTCGCGAACACCCAGAAATCCCGACCGACGTCAAGGATGCCTGGGCGCTTCCGTACTGGAACTACGACCGCGGCGACAGCACCGCGCGGCTGCCCACGGCCTTCCGCGAGCCGCAGCTCTCCGACGGCTCGGACAACCCGCTCTTCACGCCACGCCGCGACCCTGCCATCAACGACGGCGAGCCGCTCTCGGACTGGGCGATCTCGGCGCAGCTCGCCATGGAGGAGGAGGACTTCGCCCACGAGGCGATCCCCGGCCTCGCGCCCGGCTTCGGCGGGCCGATCACCGGCTGGCACCACTTTGGCGAGGGCCGGACGCCCGCGGGGGCGCTCGAGGCCACTCCGCACAACGACGTGCACGGCGAGATCGGTGGCGCGGGCGGGCTGATGAGCGTCGTGGCCACCGCGCCGCTCGACCCGGTCTTCTGGCTTCACCACGCGAACGTGGACCGGCTCTGGGGCGTGTGGCTCGCCCAGCTCGGGCGCGAGAACCCCACCGACACGGCCTGGACGGGCCTCGCCTTCGACTTCCATGACGAGCAGGGCGCGCCGGTCACCTCGACGGCCGGGGAGGTGCTCGACACCGAGGCACTCGGCTACGCGTACGATGAGATTCCCACCCCGGCACTCCTCTCCGAGCCGGGACCACGGAGGCGCGCCATGCCAGGACGACCGCTCCCCGACCATCCGCCGGAACTCGTCGGCGCCAGCGAGGAGAAGGTCGAGCTCACCGGCAGCGACGCGAGCGTTGCCTTCCCGGTCTCGGAACCGAGCAGCCCGGCGCTGTTAGCCGACGAGGGGCGTCCCAGCCGCGTCTACCTGAACGTCGAGGAGGTGGAGGGCGAGCAGAGCCCGGGCGCGTCGTATGCCGTCTACCTGAACCTCCCCGACGACACCGACGCGGACACCGACCCCGAGGCGTACCACGTCGGAAACGTCTCGTTCTTCGGCATCGAGCTCGCGCAGGACATCGATAACGACCACACCGGCGGGCGTGGCCTGCGCTTCGCGTTCGACATCACCACGCTCGTCGAGCGGCTCACCGAGGAGGGGAGCTGGGACCCGCAGCAGGTGCGCGTGACCTTCACCCCGCTGCGACCGACGGAGGGCGAAGCCCCGCCCGTGCGGATCGGCCGCGTCGGCATCTACTACCAGTGACCGCGCTGGCCGTCCGGAGGATCGGCTGGAGCCATCCGGAGCTCGCCGCCGCGGCGGTCGCGGCGGGCGCCTGGGCGCTGCTGCTCGGGCACGCCGAGCACCCGCACGGTCCCGGGGAGCCGTACCTGGCGAACCTCTCCGGCTGGACTGTGATGGCGGTGGCGATGATGGTGCCGGGCGCCCTCGCCGACGTCCGGATTGTCGCGCTGTCGAGCATGTGGCCCAGGCGTCAGCGCACGATCGCGCTGTTCCTCGGCTCCTACGTCTGCGTCTGGATCGCGTTCGGTGTCGTGGCGGTCGCGGCGGCAGCGGAAGCGAGCGTCGGCGTGCTGCTGGCGCTGGCAGCCGCGTGGGAGCTGAGCGCATGGAAGTGGCGCGCCGTGCGCCGCTGCCACCTGATCGGGGCGCTGCCACCGCGCGGCGCGAGCGCCGATGCCGCATGCGCGCGGGCGGGACTGCGCTACGGGTGGCGCTGCGTGGTGAGCTGTTGGCCGCTGATGCTCGCCATGGCCGCCGCGGGGCACCAGGCGATGGCGCTGATGGCGCTGCTCACCGTCGTTGTCGCGGCCGAGAAGATCGTGGTCCGCAGCGCCCGCCTGCGCGGCCCCGCCGCGGCGCTCCTCGCCGGCGCTGCGCTGCTTGCGTTCGTTTAGCCCCCCGGGCTGGCGCTCTTGGGGCGCCAGTGCTCCGGCAGCTCGGGGTGCTCCAGGAACAGGATGTGGTCGTCGGTCCCGGATGCCGCGACCGCGTTCCACACCTTCATCAGCGCGTCCTCCTGGTCGTCGGCGTCGAGCTCGATCTCGAACACGCCGAGATCGTCCGGCGCGCCAACGACGGCGCCGTCCGGCAGCGCCTCCGCCAGGCGCTCGTGGCACTCGAGGTCCTTCGGGGTTCCTCCGTGCATGAGGAGCATCCCGACCCTGTGGCGCTCGGCCATGCCTAGGTCATAGGCCGCGACGCGGTGACGATCCAGGTCGATGCCGGAGCCCACACCTGCCCGTCGTCGCGAACGAACTCGGCCAGACCGTCACGCAGCGCGGCCTCGACCTCCGGTACCAGGTGTGCCGCGCGCTCGCCCTGGAGGCGCAGGATCTCGCCGGCAGGACCGATCGACATGACGAGGTCGAGCGCCTCGTCCATGTCCGTCCCGCCGAGGATCTCGAGGTCGCAGCGGGTCAGTGAGATGTCCGTGAAGCCCGAGTGCACCAGGATGTCGGTAAGCGTGTCCGCGTTCGCCATCGAGAACGGCCCGGGGCCGCAGGTGGGCTCGTCGTACTCCTCCGGCTTCTGGACGATTCCCTCGACGATCTGCTGGGCGCGGTACAGCCAGAGGTTGTCCTCACGGCGGCGCCACACGACGCTCAGGAGCTTGCCTCCCGGGACGAGCGACTTGCATACGTTGCGCAGCGCCGCCACGGGGCTGACGAAGAACATCGTGCCCATGCGCGAGAACGCCATGTCGTAGGGGCCGTCGAGGGGATCCGTCTGGACGTCGGCCACGAAGAAGCGCGCGTTCGCGACGCCGGCCTCGGTGGCCTCTGCGGTCGCCGTCTCGATGAAGCGCTCGGCGGCGTCCACACCAACGGCCTCGCCCTCGGCGCCGACCAGCTCGGCGATCTGCTGCGTCGTGTCGCCGAGGCCGCAGCCGACGTCGAGCACGCGCTGGCCCTGCTGCGGCGGCACCATGGAGAGAGCGAGGTTGCCGTGCGCGCCCAGTCCGGTTGTTACGACGTGGCGGAAGCGGAGCCAGCGGTCGAAGAGAGGGCCATCCCATGCCTGGATCGCCTCGGCGTTGACGCCGGGGCCCCAGCGCGAGTCCGTTGTGCTCATGAAGTCAGCGTACTACGGCCCCTAGCGCCCGCGGTCGTGCTTTTCTAGGCTGCGCCCGATGGCAGAGCTGATCGAGAGCCCGGTGCGAGTCGAAGCCGCCGGCGAGCCGCCGAAGCTGATCGAGGAGTTCGTCGGCCGGGCCAGCAACGGCGAGGAGCGCGCGAGCGTCGCGCGCATGCGCTCGCCGGCGGGCTGGCGCG
>DASUQG010000159.1:0-12006 GCA_036280695.1 Thermoleophilaceae bacterium | reverse complement strand
GCTCCATTCGGAGCGCCGAGAACAGCTCGAATGCGCCGCGGAGGATTGCCACGTCGTCGGGCTTGAGGGTGCCCGCCTCCAGCGACGCCCTCAGGCGGGCGCGCGTCGAGGCCGCGCTGACGCCCGCGACCAGGCCGCTCCAGCGCGCCAGTGCCTGGATGGGGACCAGCCCATGACGCTTGATGTCGAGCACCCCCTTGCGTTCGCCGCTCGAGTGTAGGACGACGTTGCGCAGGAACCCGGTGGGCGGGCGCTCCAGCAGCGCGGCGGCGGCCAGCCTCGTCAGCATCCGCTCGCGGCCGGAAGTATGGGCGAACACGTTGAACAGATGGTCCGCCACGGCCGTGGCGCCCCAGACCGGATCGCTCTCGACGACCACGGACAGCAGCAACAGGCCGCGATTGCGATCGGGCTGCTCGACCCAGGACCCGGCCGCGCGCTCCCAGTCCTCGATCGAGCGGGCGAACAGCGGATTGGAGGCGACCGCGCCCTTGGTGTCAGGTCTGAACCCGCACGCCTCGAGACGCTCCAGCACATGCTCGGCGAGGGCCACGATGGCGCGCCGCACGTCGGGGTCGTCGTCCGGGCCGTCCCACGCGATGGCGCTGTCGGCATCGGAGCTCGGGAACGGCTCGAAGCGGCCGAAGCTGCCCGTGGCAAGCCACGTATACGGCACCGGCGGGCGGCCGAGCTCCCCGTGGGCAAATTCGATCAGCCGGCGCGTGACGGTGTCGTGGATGCTCGCGATCGTGCGGCAGATCGCAGCGGGGGGAAGGCCGGCGTCGTAGAGCGCGACCACCGTATCCGGGAGCTCGGCGGTGGCCTCCGCCACCTCCTTCGCATCAGCGCTGTGCGCGATCGACGACCGCAAGTGAAACGGAGCGCGCCGCTCGTTCGCCATCAGGTCCACGTCGTCGAGCACGCCGAGCAGCCGCCTTCCGGCCGAGAGCACCGGCAGGTGCCGGATCCCGTGATCGAGCATCTCGAGCAGCGCCTCGGTCGCCATGCGGTCGGCGGACACGGTCCAGGCCGGCGCGGTCATCACGTCCGACAGCGGGGTGTCCGGCCCCGCGCCGGCAGCGACCACACGGGTGCGAATGTCGCGGTCGGTCACGATCCCGAGCCCGTCGCCAATGTCGACCATCACGCAGGTCGCGCCGGCCTCGGCCATCCGCATCGCCGCCTCCTGGACGCTGGTCGCCGGCGGGCAGACGAGCGCGGGGGCCCTGATCAGCTCGCCCACCGGCCGGCCGGCGGCGGATAGCGGCGGCTCGCTCTCCAGCCCCGCCAGCAGATGCACTCTCTTGTCCATCCTCTGCACCATGAATCGCACGGAGGCCGGCTGCTCCAACACCGGACGGATGACGTCCGCGGGTATGCGGTAGACCAGCGTGTCCTCCCCGGCGCGGGCCACGAAGCCCAGTGGTCCCTCTGAGAGGAGGGAGACGAAGCCGAACATCTCCCCCTCCTCCATCAGGTCGAGCAGGTGACCGTCGACCATCAGCTCGACCGATCCGCGCCTTACGACATAGGCGAACGCGGCAACGGCCTCGGCGCTGTCGAGAATGGGCGAGCGCGCGGCGTAGAACTCGATCTCGGCGCTGGCGGCCACACTCGCGAGCGCCTCCTCGTCGAGGCCGTCGAAAGGCGGGTGGCTGCGGAGGAACTCGGCTATGTCATGCATCGGCTCTCAGTCGTACTGTCGCACCCAACGCCCACTTAGACTGCACGCCCATGGCCACGCGGATGTTCATCGACGGCGACTGGAGTGACGCCGCAAGCGGCGCTACCGCCGAGGCCACCAGCCCCGCCACCGGCGAGTCGCTCGGTCCGGTTGCCGAGGGCGGCCGCGCGGACGCCCGCCGAGCGATCGCTGCCGCAAACGCGGCGTTCCCGTCGTGGGGCGCGCGCACCGGCTTCGAGCGTGCCGCGCTGCTCCATCGGGCCGCCGACGCGATGGAGAGGCGCAGCGACGAGCTCGCGCGCGTGCTCACGCTCGACCAGGGCAAGCCGCTCAAGGCCGAGGCGGAGGTGGAGGTCGGCGAGCTGATCGAGTTCTTCCGCATGGCTGCCGAGGACGGCAAGCGCATGGAGGGCTCGATTCCCGAGAGCGCGGCGCCCGGCCGGCGCGTGCTCCTCGTGCTCCGCCCGGTCGGCGTTCTGGGTCTGATCACTCCCTGGAACTGGCCCTACACGATGCCGGCCGAGGTGCTCGCCCCGGCGCTCGCGTGCGGCAACACCGTCGTCTGGACGCCGGCGCCCTCGACGGCGGTGTGCTCCGGCCTGCTGGCGGAGTGCATCGCCGAGGCGGACCTGCCGCCGGGCGTCTTTAACTTCGTGCTTGGCCCCGGTCCCGAGGTGGGCGACGAGCTCGCGGCCAACCCCGGCACGCACGCCGTCGCGTTCACGGGCTCGACGGAGACGGGGCTGGTGGTTTCGCGCCAAGCTGCGGGCAAGGTGCAGCTGCTCGAGATGGGCGGGAACGGTCCGTTCGTGGTGATGGACGACGCCGACCTCGCCGCAGCCGCGGAGGCCGCGCGGGTGGGCTCGTTCCTCGGTGCCGGGCAGAGCTGCTCGGCGGCCGAGCGGTTCCTGGTGCACGAGGCGGTTCGCGACGAGTTCGTGTCGCTGCTCGCCGGCGAGGTGGAGCGCGAGGTGAGGCTCGGCGATCCACTCGACGAGGCCACGACGATGGGCCCGGTGAACAACGAGCCCGGGGCCGCCAAGATGGACGCGCACGTGGCTGACGCGGTCGAGCGGGGGGCCACGGTCGTGACGGGCGGCGGCCGCGCAGACGGCTTTCCAACCGGGCTCTACTGGGAGCCGACGGTTCTGAACGACGTGCCGCCCGACTCGATCGCGGTTACGCAGGAGACGTTCGGCCCGATCGCGCCGATCGTGGGCATACGCTCGCTCGAGGAGGCGATCGAGCAGACCACCGCTCAGACCTACGGCCTGATGGCCGCGATCTTCACGCGGGACCTGGCCGCTGGGCTGCGCTACGCCGATGCGGTGCCCATGGGGCTCGTGAACATCAACGAGACGACGAACTATTGGGAGCCCCACCTTCCCTGGGGTGGGCGCGCGCGCTCCCAGAGCGGCATCGGCAGGGTGGGCGGGCGCTATCCGATGGACACGCTCACCGAGCTCCAGACCGTCCTAATACAGACCTAATCTCAGGGCTGGCGCGGGCTACCCGGGCTGATATATCATCGCGCCGAGATGAGTGACTCGCACGGCTCTGGCGCCGTGGAGACCCCTGAAGCCCCTCCGGCCGCGGATCGCAACGGCGAGCCCCTGCTCCGCGCCGAGGGCGTCTGGAAGCTGTTCGGCAAGAACGCCGACAAGGTGATCGGCACGCCGGACGAGGAGCTCTCGCGCGCCGAGCTGCGCGAGAAGACCGGCACCGTCGTCGCCGTGCGGGACATCTCGATCGACGTCTGGCCGGGCGAGGTGTTCGTGGTCATGGGCCTCTCGGGCTCCGGCAAGTCGACCCTTGTGCGCACCCTGATCAGGCTGATCGAGCCCACCGCCGGCAAGGTCACCATCTGCGAACAGGACGTGATCGCCGCGGACGCCAGCGAGCTCCGCGAGCTGCGCCGCCACAGGGTCTCGATGGTCTTCCAGCACTTCGGCCTGCTGGCGCACCGCACCGTGATCGACAACGTGGCCTTCGGCCTCGAGATCCAGGGCGTGTCGAAGCAGGAGCGCCTCGGCAAGGCCAGCGAGATCCTCGAGCTCGTGGGGTTGCACGACGTGGCCACCTCCTTCCCCGCCCAGCTGTCCGGCGGAATGCAGCAGCGCGTGGGGCTCGCGCGGGCCTTCGCGGTCGACCCTGAGCTGATGCTCTACGACGAGCCGTTCAGCGCCCTCGACCCACTGATCCGGCGCGACATGCAGGACGAGGTGATCCGGCTCCAGGAGGAGACGGGCAAGACGATGCTGTTCATCACACACGACCTGCCGGAGGCGCTGCGGCTGGGAGACCGGATCGCGATCATGCGTGACGGCGGGATCGTGCAGCTGGGCACGCCCGAGGAGCTCGTGGGCACGCCCGCCGACGACTACGTCGAGAACTTCATCCGCGACATCCCGCGCACGCACGTGCTCACCCTGCGCTGGATCATGCGCGACCCGAAGCCCGGGGAGACAGCCGACGGACCGGAGCTGCCGGTGAGCACCACGCTCAAGGACGCCGTGCCGATAGTGGCGCAGACCGACCATCCGATCCGGGCGGTCAAGGACGGCCAGGTCGTTGGGATCGTCGACCGCGTGGCGGTCCTCAAGGCGATGGCCGAACCCGGGGCGTAGCGTGGCGGTAGCTACCGGCAGGATGAGGGCGCCGGCATTCGCTGCGCCGTCCTCGCGTTGGCGCGGCCGCCCGACCCAGGTCGGGGCGATCGTCGCGCTCATGCTCGTGGGCTACTTCGTGCTCAAGGGCGACTACCCCTGGCCGGCGGCGCTCACGTGGGAAGAGCTGCCCTCGGAGATCGACAAGGCCCAGGACTGGCTGCTCGAACAGCGTACGGCCGAGAACCCCAACATCTTCTTCGCGATCCTGGACGGCTTCCGGGCGTTTGCCGATTGGCTCGTGACCGCGCTGCTCAACTTCTTCGAGTGGCTCACCTGGGCCGGCATCATCGTGGCCGGCACCGCGATCGTGTGGCGCTTCGGCGGCTGGCGCGCCGGGCTCATCGTGCTCGGGGCATTCGTGTCGTTCGCGCTGATGGGTCTCTGGGAGGAGAGCATCCAGACGCTCGCCCTGATGACGTCCGCGGTGCTCCTCTCGCTCGCGATCGGCGTCCCGATCGGCATCTACGCCGGCCGCAACGACCGCTTTCTCCGCGGGATCACACCCGTGCTGGACGCGATGCAGATCGTTCCCGCCTTTGCCTACCTGATGCCGATCGTGATCCTGTTCTCGGTCGGGCCGGCCGCAGCGGTGATCTGCACCCTGATCTATGCGATCCCGCCGGCCGTGCGCATCACGGCGCTGGGCGTGCGAAACGTCACGGCTGAATCGGTGGAGGCATCGCAGGCGTTCGGCGCGACGAAGACCCAGACGCTCTTCAAGGTCCAGCTGCCCCTGGCGCGTCGCCAGATGCTCTTGGCCGTGAACCAGACGATCATGTTCGCCCTCTCGCTCGTGGTGATCGCCGGCCTGATCGGTGGGCGCGGCCTGGGCGACGTGGTCACGAACGGGCTCTACTCGAACGCCGCGCTCGCCCTGCTCGCCGGCATCGCGATCGTGATCATGGCCATCGCCCTCGACCGCGCCACCCAGGCTATTGCGGACCGCACTGACCCCGCGCGCCGCCAGCTCACCGACGAGGGCCGTATACGCGCGCGCAACATCACGCTCGCCACGCTCGGTGGGATCGTCGTGGCGGTCGTGGTCGCTCGCGTCCTCGGCGCCGACGCGTACTACCCCGACGAGTTCGAGACCTCGACCTCGGTCTACCAGGCGAACATCCAGGACACGATCCTGGGATGGATCCAGTCGGTGCTCGACTACGTGCAGGACCCGGACTCGTTCGTGTTCAAGATCACCGAGCCGGTGGGGAACTTCATCCTGCAGAACTTCCTCGAGCCGCTTCGAGCCGTGCTGGTTGAGTCGCCTTGGTTCGTGACCCTCGGCGGCCTCACGCTGATCGCCTTCGTGCTGAGTGGGATGCGCCCGGCGATCACCGCGCTCCTGATGCTCGCCGTGATCGGCGTCATGGGCGTCTGGGACCCGGGCATGGACACCGCGTCTCAGGTGCTCGTCGCGACGGCGATCGCCGTGGTTATCGGGATCGCCATCGGCGTCTGGGCGGCGGAGAGCCCGCGCGTGGAGAAGGCGCTGCGGCCGTTGCTCGACACGCTTCAGACGCTCCCCCAGCTCGTCTACATCATCCCGTTCATCTATCTGATGCCGGTGTCGCGCGTGCCGGGCGTGATCGCGTCCGTGCTGTACGCCATCCCGGTGATCATCCGGCTCGTCACGGTGGGCCTGCGGAGCGTGCCTCCCGCCGCGGTCGAGGCGGCCCAGGCCTTCGGCGCGTCACGGATGCAGGTGCTGGCGAAGGTGAAGATCCCGCTCGCTCGCGAAAGCATCATGCTCGGCGTGAACCAGGGCATCATCATGGTCCTGGCCGTCGTCGTGATCGGAGGACTGGTGGGGTCCGGCGCCCTGGGCGACATGGTGGCGCGCGGGCTGCAGCGCAACGAGTTCGGCGAGGGCGTGGTCGCGTCGATCGCCATTCTCGCGCTCGGCATCGCCCTTGACAGGGTCACGCAGGGACAGCGCGCGACCCGCACCGAGCGTTCCAGCGGAGGACCGCTGTTCGGCTTGGGCAGGAAGAGACGACAAGTGCAACCAGGAGGAGGGGCAGTTTGATGACGGACCCGAGATTGCGCGGTAAGCGCATGTGGGTGGTTGCGATGGCGCTTGTGCTGGCGCTGTTCGTGGCCGCCTGCGGTGAGGAGAAGGACGAGTCGTCCGGCGACAACGGTTCAAGCGCCTCCTCCGGCAAGGACTGCGGCAAGGTCGTGCTCAACGAGCAGGCCTGGGCAGGCTCGACTGCGAACACCTACATCGCGAAGGCCGTGCTCGAGGACGAGCTCGGCTGCCAGGTCGAGGTGACCAAGATCGCCGAGATCCCGGTCTTCCAGGCGATGGCTGACGGCAAGGTCGACGCCGTACTCGAGGACTGGCAGCACACCGACGAGTACGCGAAGTACATCGACAAGGCCGGCACCGTCGTGCAGGGCGGGCCACTCGGGGTGGAGGGCCACATCGGCTGGTTCATCCCGAAGTACCTGATGGACGAGCACCCTGAGTTCAAGACCTGGGAGGGCCTGAAGGGCCAGGAGGACCTGTTCAAGACCGCCGACTCCGGCGACCAGGGCATGTTCCTCGGTGGCGACCCCTCCTACGTCCAGAAGGACAAGGAGCTGATCAAGGCCCTGGGGCTGAACTTCAAGCACGTGACCGCCGGCGCGGAGCCGGCCCAGGTGGCGCGCTGGACCCAGCTCTACAAGCAGGAGGAGCCGGTCATCTTCTACTGGTACACGCCGCAGTACCTCAACCAGGAGTACGACCTGGCCGAGGTGAAGCTGCCCCCGCGTAAGGAGGGCACCGACTGTCAGGACGACGCCAAGGCCGGCGGCGATCCCCAGCAGTACAAATGCGAGTACGACGTGACGATCATCAACAAGCTGTTCAGCAAGAAGTTCGCGGACAGCGGGTCGCCGGCGTACGACGTGCTGAAGAAGATGAAGCTGACGAACGAGGATCAGGAGCTTGTCGCGAAGGCGATCGCCGGCGACAAGGAGGATCCCGAGGAAGCTGGCGCCGACTGGGTCAAGGACAACCAGGACAAGGTCCAGGAGTGGCTCCAGTAGGCCGCTAGGCACAACCGGTCGTTTCGAGGAGCCCCGCCGCGAGGCGGGGCTCCTCTCGTTCCGGGTTCCCCCACCCGAGCCTCGGGTAGGACACATGGGTGACCCTCTTCTTCGGGCTCGCTCTGGCCGGCTTCTCGGCCCTGGTGACCCAGGTCGGCTTTCTGCTTCGCCACCGTGGCGCTGTTGCGGCGCCGCAGGTCGAGCTACGGCATCCGCTGCGCAGCGCGATCGCGCTGTTCCGCTCGAAGTGGTGGACGGTCGGCTACGCGCTGGCGGTCGTGGCGTACCTGCTCCACGTGGGGGCGCTGACCCTGGCGGCCATGTCTCTCGTGCAGGCGGTGCTCGCGGGCGGGCTCGTGGTGCTCGCCGTCGTGGCCGAGCGGTTCTTCGGCTTCGAGGTGGAGCGCCGCCAGTGGGCCGGCCTGCTGCTCACCGCGCTCGGTCTCGCCATGCTGGCGGTCACGGGCGAGGCGCGCTCCGGACAGGAGAGCGCGAACTACTCGATCGCCGCGATGCTGGCCTTCGAGGCCGCGATCGCCGCCGTGGGCGTGGTGCTGATCGTCTCGTACGCCAGTGGCCGCGCCAGTTCGCACCACGGGATCCTGCTGGCCGTGGCGGCCGGGCTGCTCTTCACCACGACCCACGTGGCCGTGAAGGCCCTGAGCGGGAAGATCGACGCGGGGATCTCGGAGCTCCTCCTGAGCCCGTACCTGTACGTGGCGATCGCTGGCGGCGTCGTGGCCTTCTTCGCATCGGCACGCTCGCTCCAGATCGGACCGGCCGTTCCGGTGATCGCGGTCACCGCGATCGCCGGCAACGCATCGGCGATCCCGGCCGGTGTCGTGGTCTTCGGTGACCCGCTCGGGAGCGAGGCGCTGACGGTGGTGGTACGGGTCGTCGCGTTCCTGCTCGTGATCGCGGCGGCTGCGCTGATCCCCGCGCCCACGCGCGCCGCGGGCGAGCCTGAGCCGGAGCCCAAGCGCCCGCCACAGAGGCATCGCGCTCGCCGAGCGGACGCGCCCGTGCCCGTGGCGGAGCTGCGCTAGCGCCCGACCGTGCGGCGGAAAATCAGCGCGCACGCGATCGCGACGATCGCGGCGATGAACGGGATGCCGAAGCCCATCACGTCGAGGGCGGCAAGGATGAAGCCCACGACCGCGATGACGCCGGCCGTGCTCCCCACGAGCACGAGCTGATACGCGCGCCGCTCCCGGCTGCGCCGCGAGGGCGGTCCGCCTGAGGATGGAGTGAGTCCCACGGGACGAACCGTACTCACTCGCCGAGCAGGCGGCGGTCGAAGCCCGCGGGCGCGTGGATGTTGAGCACGCGGGTGGGCCGGTCCAGCGGGTTCAGGAAGGTGTGGTTCACGCCCGGCGGCACCAGCACGAAGGTGCCCTCTGGCGCCGGCACCTCGCCCTCGTCGAGCACGAAGGTGAGCTCGCCGTCGAGGATGTAGAAGGCGTCGTCCTCGTCGCTGTGCACGTGCGTCTCGGGGCCGTGCGCGCCGGGCGCCATCGTGATGATGCTGACGTTGAACCGCGGCGAGTGCTCGCTCAGGCCGAGGAACTCGACGTTGCCCGTGCGGACGCCTGCGCCGGGCTGGATCACCACCGCTCGGTCGGCCATCAGTACGTGAGCGTCGAGTCGGCCCACACCGCCAGCTCCACGAGCTTCGTGGGCGGCGCCATCTCGGCGCCGTCCGCGATCGCGTCGGGCTCGAGGCCGCGGGCGTTGCTCGACATGCCGGACAGGAAGATCGGCACGCCGGCGCTCACGATCGCCTCCCAGTGCTCGCCGAAGCTGCCGGTGCCCACGCCGTGGACCGTCGAGGCCGTTGCCGGCCGCGCATATTGAACTCCGTCGCCGGCGATGAACACCTGCACGTCGTGGCCCTCATCGGCCGCGGTGCGCGCCACGAGCAGCGCGAGCGCGCCGCGCGTGGGATTCTCGGGGCCGGTGGCGAGATGTACGAGGAGCTTGGCCATCAGGGACCTTCCTCCCCCATCCCGGGGTGAACGCCGCGCAGGTGGGTCTGGCTTGCCTGGAGCTTCTGCAGGAGGTCGATCAGCAATTCGCGCTCGTCCCGATTAATTCCGGCGCAGAGTTGAGTCTCATAGTCGATGGCGATCTTCCCGGCCTTCTCCAGCACACCGCGCCCCTTCCTCGTCAGGTGCAGCCCGCGCACCCGGCGATCGTCCGGGTCGGGCCGCCTCTCCAAGAGCCCACCCTCCTCGAGGTGGTCGACCAGCGCAACCATCCGGCTGGGCGGAATCCCGAGCTGCTCGGCGAGCGCCTGCTGCGACCGGCCCTCGGATGCCGCGACGAAGCGCAGGAGGAGGAACTCGCGCGGGTCGATTCCGGCCGGCGCCAGGGCCTCCATGAAGCGCTTCGAGGAGAAGAAGCCGAGCTGCGAGATCAGGAACCCGACGCTCCGCGGCGGTGTATCCGGCCGCGGCGGCTCGATGCGGAGCTCTTCCCTCTCCTCCCCCACGTTAAGAAGCTTACATCCGAAAGCTATTCCTGTTATAAACCTTTCTGATCTGTAATGATCTGGACGCGCAACCAATACGTCGGAGGTAGTACACGGTGTCCTCGCTAACCCGCTGGGTCCTCGCGCACAAGCGCACTGTCGTGATCACCTGGATCGTCCTCACCATCGCCGGTGTTGCGGCGTCCGGTCCCGCCACGGACGCACTCGATCCCGAGTTCTCAGTCCCCAACAAGGAGGGCTGGGAGACCAACGTGACGATCGCGGAGCGGTACCGGGGCACGGGCGGCGACACCGCCCCCCTGGTTCCTGTGGTGAAGCTGCCGGAGGGCACCCGCGCCGACTCTCCGAGCGTGCGCGCGGACCTGACGAAGATGGATCGAGCGCTCGAGGAGGCGCTCCCCAACTCGCGGGTCGCGTCGTACGCGTCGACCGGGGACAAGACATTCCTGTCCGACGACGGTCGCACCACCTTCGCGATCGTCTACCCGCAGCCCGACCCCGACTCCGCGTTCGGTGAGAACCCGAAGGCGGAGAAGGCGGCGAGCGCCGCACTGAAGGGCACCACCGTGGCGGGCCAGCCGGTGCACCTCACCGGCTTCGACGCGCTGATGGAGGACAGCGGCGCCGACAGCGAGGGTCCCGGCCTGCTGCTGGAGGCCGTGCTCGGTGGGCTCGGCGCCTTGGCCGTCCTGGGGTTCGTGTTCGCCTCGTTCCTCGCGATCGTCCCGATCGTCATGGCGATCGCCTCGATCATGACCACCTTCCTGCTGCTGCTCGGGCTCACGGAGCTCACATCGGTCTCTCCGATCGTTCAGTTCCTGATCGCGCTGCTCGGCCTCGGCGTGGCGATCGACTATGCGCTTATCGTCGTCTCGCGCTGGCGCGAGGAGCGCTCGCACGGGCGCAGCGGTGACGAGGCGGTCCAGAAGGCGATGGAGACCGCCGGACGCGCCGTGGTCTTCAGCGGCATCACGGTCGCGATCGGCCTACTCGCGCTGATCGCGCTGCCGCTGCCGTTCCTGCGCTCGATGGGCTACGGCGGGATGCTGATCCCGCTGGTCTCGGTGCTCGTGGCCATCACGCTGCTGCCGGTGGTGCTGGCGAAGCTCGGCCCGCGCCTCGACTGGCCGCACCGGCGCACGGACGACAAGGCGAGCCGCGCCTGGACGCGCTGGGCCGAGATGGTGGCCCGGCGCCGCTGGATCGCGGCCGCGGCAGGCATGGCCGTGGTGCTCGCGCTCGTCCTCGCGGCCACCGACCTCCAGCTCGGAACATCCGATGCGGACACCATGGCGAAGTCGGGCGACGCGAAGACCGGCCTGGTCGCGCTCGAGGACGCCGGCATCGGCGAGGGAGCGCTGCTTCCGCACGAGATCCTGGTGGAGCGCGGGGCCGATCCCGCCCAGGTGGTGAGCGCCGTGGCCGGAGTCGAGGGCATCCACGGCGCGGTGGCACCGGACGATCCGCAGTGGCGCCGTGACGGGACCGCGCTCGTGGAGGCGATCCCCACCCCCGACAGCGGGTCGAGCGAGGGAGAGGCCACACTCGACGGGGTGCGCGATGCGGCGCACGCCGTGGGACCGGACGTCCGCGTGGGCGGGCAGCCGGCGTCGAACGCGGACTTCATCGACGCGGTCTACGGCAGCTTCCCGCTGATGATCGCCCTGATCACGATCACGACGTTCATCCTGCTGGCGCGGGCGTTCCGCTCGCTGCTGCTGCCGGCCAAGGCGATCCTGCTGAACATCCTCAGTGTGGCCGCGGCCTGGGGCGTGCTCGTGCTCGTTTGGCAGCACGGCTACGGCTCCGAGCTGATCTGGGGCATCGACGCCACCGGCTCGATCCCGTCGTGGATGCCGCTGATGATCTTCGCGTTCCTGTTCGGGCTCTCGATGGACTACGAGGTGTTCATCCTGGCCCGCATGCGCGAGGAGTACGACCGCACCGGCTCCACCGAGCAGGCGGTGGTCACGGGGATCGGGCGCACGGGCCGGCTGGTCACGAGCGCCGCGCTGATCCTGTTCCTCACGTTCGTCGCGATGGGCTCGAGCCCCGGCACGGACCTGAAGATGTTCGCGACCGGCCTCGGCGCCGGCATCCTGCTCGACGCCACGGTGATCCGGGCGCTG
>DASUQG010000158.1:0-5999 GCA_036280695.1 Thermoleophilaceae bacterium | reverse complement strand
CGCGAAACAGCGTTCGACATTATCGAATCGAGGTCGGACGCGAGAGGAGGAGAAGTGGAAGAGCACACCCTGTCCCAGCGAGTTCTTGCAGAGACGCTGGGGACCGCCCTGCTCGTGCTCGTAGGCCCCGGGTCCGTTGTCGCCACGCTTGTCCTGGCCGGCGACAAGGTTCCCGCGATCGACGGGTCCGACCTGCTCGGCATCTCGTTTGCATTCGGCCTCGTGATCACCGCGCTCGTGTACGCGATCGGCAAGGTCTCGGGCTGTCACATCAACCCCGCCGTGACGTTCGCGCTCGCGGCCACGAAGCGCTTTCCGTGGCGTGAGGTGCCGCACTACTGGGGCGCGCAGCTCGTGGGCGGGATCGTCGGCGCGCTGGGGATCTGGGCGCTGTTCACCAAGACCGGCGTCGACATGGGCCTCGGACAGGCGTCCTTCAACGAGGACAGCTACACCTGGGGCTCGGCGATCTTCGCCGAGTTCATCGGCACGGCGATCCTGATGTTCGCGATCCTCGGGATCGTGGACGCCCGCTCGCCGGGCGACTTCGCCGGAATCGTCATCGGCGGCGTCGTGGTCGCGATCATCATGGTGGTCGGCCCGATCACGGCAGCGTCGCTCAACCCGGCCCGCGCAATCGGTCCGGCCGTGGCGCTCACCATCGCCGATGGCACGACGCACTGGAACCAGATCATCCCGGTCTACATCCTGCCGGGGCTAGCCGGAGCCACACTCGCCGCGTTCGCCTACGACTTCCTTGCGACGCCGCGGAAGCTCCCGCAGCCGATCGAGAGCGCCGTGACCCATCCCGATCCCGTCGAAGCCCTCGCGGCAAAGTAGAGAGGACCAGACATGGCTACTGTCGCCACACCAATGAAGAAGCTCCTGAACGATCCGGCGAGCGTCGTGAAGGAGTCGCTCGCCGGCCTGGCCGCCGCACACGGCGACCTCGTCCGCTACGACGCCGAGGCCCAGATCCTCGTCCGCGCTACGCCAGCGGACAAGGTGGCCCTCATCTCCGGCGGCGGCTCGGGGCACGAGCCGATGCACGGAGGCTTCGTCGGACCCGGCATGCTGGACGCCGCGTGCCCGGGTGAGGTCTTCACCTCGCCCGTGCCGGAGCAGATGCTGGCGGCGACGAAGGCCGTCGACTCCGGCAAGGGCGTCGTGCACATCGTCAAGAACTACACGGGCGACGTGATGAACTTCAAGCTCGCCGCGGAGGACGCGGAGGACGAGGGGATTCAGGTCGAGTCAGTGCTGATCGACGATGACGTCGCCGTGCAGGACTCGCTCTACACAGCGGGTCGCCGCGGGGTCGGCGCCACGGTGCTGGCGGAGAAGATCGCCGGCGCCGCAGCCGGGCGCGGCGACGACCTCGCCTCGGTGACGGGCATCGCCCGTCTGGTGAACGACAAGGCGCGCTCTTACGGCGTCGCTCTGTCCTCGTGCATCCCGCCGGCCGCCGGGGCGCCGATCTTCGACCTCCCCGATGGGGAGATGGAGGTCGGCATCGGCATCCACGGCGAGCCGGGGCGCGAGCGCCGGCCGCTCGGCAGCGCCGGAGAGATCGCGGAGCTGATGATCGAGGCGGTGGTGTCTGACCTCCGGCCGGCCGACGGAGCATCGGTGCTGCCGTTCGTGAACGGCATGGGCGGCACACCGCAGCTGGAGCTTTACCTCCTCTACGGCGAGGTCGAGCGCCGGCTGCGTGAGCGCGGCCTGAAGCCCGAGCGCCGCCTGGTGGGGAGCTACATCACCTCACTCGAGATGGCGGGGGCCTCGCTCACGCTGCTCGAGCTGGATGACGAGCTCACCGCCCTGTGGGATGCTCCGGTGCACACACCCGCGCTCCAGTGGGGGGCGTGAGCGGGTGATTGCAGGAGCCGCGGTGCGCACCACAACGATCCACGCCTGGATGACCACGATCGCGGAGTCCGTCAAGGATCGGCGCGACTACCTGACCCAGCTCGACGCCGCGATCGGCGACGGTGACCACGGCGTGAACATGGACCGTGGCTTCGAGGCGGTCAGCAAGGCGCTGGCCGCACAGGACGGGTCGCTTCCACCCGGGAAGCTCCTGACGGTCGCGGGCAAGACTCTCGTGTCGACCGTCGGCGGAGCAAGCGGTCCCCTCTGGGGGACCGCCTTCCGCCGGGCCGGCCGGGCGCTCGGCGACCGCGAGGAGCTCGACGGGCGCGATCTGGTCGTGGCGCTCCGAGCCGGGCTCGACGGGGTCGTCGAGCTCGGCGCCGCCCAGCCGGGCGACAAGACGATGGTCGACGCCCTGGGGCCCGCAATCGACGCGCTCGAGGCGGGACTCGACTCAGGTCAGTCGCTCGAGGCCGCACTCGCCGCGGCCACCGAGGCCGCCGAGAATGGGGCGAAGGCGACGGTGCCGCTCCAGGCTCGGAAGGGCCGCGCCTCGTATCTCGGCGAGCGCTCGATCGGACACCAGGATCCGGGCGCCACGTCGGCTGCGCTCATCATGGCCGCGCTTCAGCGGGCGGTCGAGCAGGACAAGTGATGAGCGAGCGGGTCCTGAGCGGCGCCCCCGCGTCGCCCGGGCTCGCGGTCGGGCACGCGCGGGTTCTCTTCAATCCCTCAGGGGCACCCGCGCGTGATCCCGGCCCCTCGCGACCGGCCGCCGCAGAGGCGGAGCACGCGCGCGAGGCACTGCGCGAGGCCGCGGCTGAGCTCGAGCGAATCGCCGCCAAGCTTCGCGACGATGGCCGGGGCGACGAGGCCGAGATCGTGGAGACGGGGGCGCTAATGGCGGCTGACCCGTTGCTCGAGTCCGCCGTGTCCACCGCCGTGGTGGAACGTGGCCGCTCGGCCGCCGCCGCCCTGGTCGAGGCCACCGACGAGCACGCCGCCGCGATCGCGGCGCTGCCGGACGCCCTGCTGGCGGCGCGGGCGGACGATGTGCGCTCGCTGGGACGGCGCGCCGCGCGCATCGCGGCCGGCGCTCCCGACGAGACCGCCGGCAACGGCTCGGCGTTCATCCTCGTGGCGGAGGACCTCGGGCCGGCCGATGTCGCGGAGCACGGGGACCAGCTCGCCGGCATCGCGCTCTCTGGCGGAGGGGTTACCGCGCACGCGGCAATCGTGGCCCGCTCGCTGGGCATCCCGATGACGGCGCTTGCAGGTCCGGAGCTGTTCGAGGTCGCAAACGGCGCGCGGATCGTCGTCGACGGCGGCGAGGGCACGGTGATCCTCGGCCCGTCCGCCGCCCGCGTGGAGCTGGCCGGCGCGGCCCTAGCGGATCGCGCGCTCGCGCGCGCGCGTGAGAAAGCTGAGAGTTCCCTGCCCGCCGTCACGACCGACGGCCGCCGCATCCGGGTCCTGGTAAACGCCGCGACGCCCGCAGAGATTCGCGCCGGACTGGCGGCCGGGGCGGAGGGCGCCGGGCTGATCCGCACCGAGCTCGCCTTCCTCGATTCCGCTGGCTGGCCGTCGCGCCACCAGCACGTGCAGATGCTCGCTCCGCTGCTCGCCCGCCTCGCGGGCCGCACCGCCACCGTGCGGGTGCTCGACTTCGGCGGCGACAAGCTGCCCCCCTTCCTGCGCGCCGAGCCGCGACGCGGCATCGAGCTGCTGCTGGCTCACACCGGGGCATTCCGCGCCCAGCTCACCGCGATCGCGCAGGTGGCTGACGACGCCGACGTGCGCGTGCTGTTGCCGATGGTGAGGACCGCCGACGACGTTCGCATCACCCGCGCGATCCTGGGCTCGCTCGGCGGCGCGCTCCAGCTCGGGGCCATGGTCGAGCTGCCCGAGGCGGCGCTGGCGGCCGCGGAGATCGCGGCCGAGTGCGACTTCCTCAGCATCGGCACCAACGACCTCACCCACGCCACCCTGGGCACCGACCGCTTCGCCCACGGCGAGGCGCCGACGCACGATCCGCGTGTGCTCGGTCATATCGAGCGCACGGCGCGCGCCGCGCGCGCGGCGGGGATCCCGCTCGAGGTGTGCGGCGAGGCCGCATCGGACCCACTGACGGTGCCGCTGCTGGTGGGCCTCGGGGCCGACGAGCTGAGCGCCGGCGCAGCCCGCGTCGGTGCGGTGCGCGCCTGGATCCGAGCGCTCGATCACGCGGAGGCGGAGCAGCTGGCGCGGCGCGCGCTCGCTGCCGACGACGCCGCCGCAGTGGAGCGCTTGGCGCGCCCGCTGGCCGCACGCGGTTGAGCGCCGCGCCCTCGGGCGGATGCCGTCAGTCGCTCAGCGTCGTTACGCGCGCGCTCAGTGCCTCGAGCGCGGCCGCTGCGTCGTCGCCGGCGGCTGTCAGCCGCAGCTCGGTTCCGCCCTTCGCGCCCAAGGCCAGCACGGAGAGGAGGCTCTTCGCGTCCACCTCGCGCTCGCCCGCGGCCACCTGGACCGAGGCGCTGAAGCCCATGGCGGTGCGTACAAAGTCGGCGGCGGGCCGGGCGTGCAAGTCGACGTCCTCGGGGAGCCGGATGGTCACCGCCGCGGCGCTGCCGGCGGCCGGCTCAGAGCTTGCCTGCGCCACGAGCCTCCTCCGCGGATCGAGCGACGTCGTCGAGCGGCATGTTGGCCGATGCGGTCACGGCGGCGGCCACCGCGCCCTCGACGATCGGGGCGTCAACGAGCCGCACCGTGCCGTTGCCGTTGTGGCGCTCGAGCACGTGGCGGACAGTCAGGATGGCGCTGCCGAGATCGCCGAGCACGACGACGCCAGCGCCCTGGTCGGCTGCGCGAATGGCGGCGCGGACGCGGTCCTCGTCGGTCCCGAGCTCGCCGTTCGGCAGGCCGCCGGCGGGCTCGATTCGCACGTCGGGGCCGGCCATCTGCGCGGCAAGAGCCGCAAGGCCCTCCGCGAGCTCCGAGCTATGCGATACGACTACGATCCCGACCACGGCTCTCTCCTCCTCGTCCGTCGCAGGGGTAATCTACACTATCGAAGTGGATTCGACAATATCGAATCGTAAGCGGACTCCGAAGCGTGGATCGATCCAGTCCGTCGACCGCGCTGCCCGCATTCTGAAGGCCCTTGCGGCGGGACCCCGGCGCCTCGGCGTCAGCGAGCTCGCCGACCGCCTAGAGCTCTCGCGCCCGACCGTTCACGGCCTTCTGCAGACGCTGCTCGCCCACGGCTTCGTCGAGCAGGATCGCGACTCGGACAAGTACCAGCTCGGCGCGGGCCTGCTTCAGCTAGGGAACTCGTACCTCGACCTGAACGAGCTGCGCGGCCGCTCGATCGTCCACGCCGACCGGCTCGCCGAGCGCGCCGACGCCGCCGTGCGCGTGGGTGTGATGCACGGCGCCACCGTCGTGGTGGTCCACCACGTCTTCCGCCCCGACACGACGCTGCAGATCCTCGAGGTCGGCGCGGAGCTGCCGGTGCACGCGAGCGCGCTCGGGAAGTCGATCCTCGCCTTCGCCGCCGGAGAGCTGCTCGAGGACCTTCTGGCCGAGGCCCCGCCCAAGCTCACGAGCCGCACGCTGACGCCCGCGGCCCTGCGCAAGGAGCTGAGCGCGGCGCGCGAAAGCGGCATTGCCCGCGAGCGCGACGAGGCGGTCCTGGGCGAGTCCAGCGTGGCCGGCGCGATCTTCGACCACTCGGGCCACGCGGTCGGCAGCATCGGCGTGGTGGGCGACACCGAGCGCATCCTCCCCCGCGGCCCCGCGCGCGGCATCGCGGCTGCCGTGGCCGAGGCGGCCCGAGGCGTCTCCCGCGAGCTCGGCGCGCGCCGCTGGCCCGCCCCGCCGATCGGCTGACCGACCAGCCAACCCGCGCTAGGCTGCCCGCAGCGAACGAGGGAGAGGCATGAGCGACAACCTGGCGAGGATCCTTACGGAGACGGCTGAGCGGCTTCCGGAGCAGACGGCCTTCAAGCTGGACGACGTCGAGCTGAACTACTCCATGCTCGACGAGGGCAGCGCGCGGGTGGCGGGCCTGCTGAAGTCGAAGGGCCTCGAGCCCGGCGATCGCGTCGGGTTGATGCTCCCGAACGTGCCCTACTTCCCCGCGATCTACT
>DASUQG010000157.1:0-12159 GCA_036280695.1 Thermoleophilaceae bacterium | reverse complement strand
CGCCTTCGCCACGTCGTCGGTGGAGAGGTCGAAGCGGTCAGCGAGGAACTTGGCGAGCGCCTGCTGGTGCTCCTCGAAGGGATTCTCCGCGCCGGCACGCAGCTCGCGCAGCGCCGTGCGCAGCTCGGCGCGGCTCACGCCGAGGGCGGAGGCCAGCTGGCGCAGGGGCAGGCCGCGGTCGTGGTGCATGCGGTCATGGTCCGGGCGCGCCTCGAAGAGCGCGCGGCGCACGTCGGTCACGCCCACGCCGAGCTCGTCGGCCAGCGCCTGCGCGAACTCCTCGGGAGGCTTCGGCGTGTCGCCCATGAGCTTGTCGAGAGCTCCCTGCACCCTGTCCGCGTCCACGTTCAGAGCCGCACCCAGCCTGGCGGCGAAGCGCGCCTCGCGCTGCTTGTGCATCTGCTCGAAGGCCCCGGTCACCTTGTCGGTCGAGATGCCGAGCGCCTTTGCCAGCGAGGCGGCGAACTCGTCGCGGCGGTCCGCGTCCTTGCTCGCGTGGTACGCGCGGAAGGCCCGCGCCAGCCTGTTGGCGTCCACGCCCAGCTCGGTCGCCAGAGCCTGGAATCCGGGCGGCTGGCCTCTGCGTTCGGAGCTCTGGTCGCCGCCCGCGATGGCCGTCCCGTCGTCGGCCTGCGTGCCGAGCCCGTAGCCCACGGACGCGACCGCAAGCGCGCCTCCCACGACGATCACTGTGGTCCTTCTTCTCGATTGCATGCGGCCAGCCTTGCGCCGCCGTGTAGGAGGACCATAAGAGCCGCGTAGGAAACACCGAAGAGCGCGGCGGCGCCCGCCAGAATGGGGGCGGTGAGGATCCTCATCGTGGACGACGACCGCGCGCTGCGCGACGCGCTCCGCCGCGCGCTGGTGCTCGGTGGCTACGACACCGTCCCGGCCGAAAGCGGCGAGTCCGCCCTGGCCGAGGTCGCGAGCGCCGCGCCCGACGCCGTGGTGCTCGACGTCGGGCTGCCCGATATCGACGGCCTCGAGGTCTGCCGACGGCTGCGCAGCTCCGGCAACCGCGTGCCCGTGCTCATGCTCACCGCCCGCGACGCCGTGTCAGACCGCATCGACGGTCTCGATGCGGGTGCCGACGACTACCTGGTGAAGCCGTTCGACGTCGGCGAGCTGAGAGCGCGCCTGCGCGCCCTGCTGCGCCGCAGCCGCAGCGACGGCGACGTGGACGGCGTCTCGTTCCAGGAGCTGCGGCTCGACGGCGCCCGCCACGGGGTCAGCGTGGGGGAGAGCTTCGTGGAGCTCACGCGCACCGAGTACCAGCTGCTCGAGCTGCTGATGCTGAACTCCGGGCGCGTACTGCCGCACAACCTGATCTACGAGCGCGTATGGGGCTACGACTTCGGCCCCGCTTCCAATGCGCTGCGGGTCTACATCGGCTACCTCCGCCGCAAGCTCGAGCAGGCCGGTGCGCGCCCGCTGCTGCACACCGTGCGCGGCGTGGGCTACGTCCTGCGGGAGCCGTGAGCCTGCGCACCCGCATCGCCGCGGCCGCCGGGGTGGTGGTGGCGCTCGTGGTGCTGGTGGCCGCCGCTGCCATCTACATCGGCGTGCGCGCGGAGCTGCGCGGCGAGGTGGACCGTTCGCTGCGCGATCGGGCCGGCGCGATCGCTCGCCTGGCCGACGGGCCGCGCCCGGGCGTCGGCCCCGCCGACCGGCCGCTCGATGGGCGCGACCGCCGCGGCGGGCTTGCCCTCCCGCCGCCCGAGCCCTTCGGCGGTCCCGAGGGCTTCGCGCAGCTCGTGCTGCCCTCGGGCCGCGTGCTACGGCGGCCGGGGAGCGAGGAGTCGCTGCCGGTGGATGCGCGCGCTCGCGAGATCGCCCGCAGCGGCAGCGGCGAATACCTCACGGACACCACCGTCAACGACACGCACCTGCGCGTGCTCACGCGCGGGGCGGGCGACAACGGCGCCGTGCAGCTGGCGCGGCCGCTCGACGAGGTGGACCGCCAGCTCGACCGCGTGGTGCTCGTGCTCCTGCTCGTCGGCGCAGCGGGCGTGGCGCTCGGCGCCGCCCTCGGTGCGCTGGTGGCTCGGACGGCGCTCTCGCCCGTGGCGAGCTTCACGAGGCGCACGGAGGAGCTCGCCGGCGACGGCGACACCTCGCAGCGCATCCACACCGAGCGCACCGACGAGCTCGGGCGCCTCGCGCGCACCTTCAACACGACCCTCGACGCGCTCGAGCGCTCGGTCGAGGCCCAGCGCCATTTGGTGGCCGATGCCAGCCACGAGCTGCGCACGCCGATCGCGAGCCTGCGCGCGAACATCCAGACGCTCGAGCACGATCAGCGCCTGCCCGCCGCCGAGCGCGAGAGCCTGCGAGCCGACATCCTCCAGCAGCTCGACGAGCTGACCTCCCTGGTGGCGGACATCGTGGAGCTGGCGCGAGGGACGAAGCCGGGCGAGCTGGTGGACGACGTGCGCGTGGACCGCATCGTGGAGGCCGTGGCCGCACGGGCCGGCGCCCGCACCCAGGATGGCGTGACCGTCGACGTGCGGACCGAGCCGACGCTGGTGCGCGGCGAGCCCGAGCGCATCCAGCGTGCGGTCTCGAACCTCGTCGACAACGCGCTCAAGTGGAGCCCGGACGGAGCCAGCGTGGAGATCGAGCTGGCGGGTGGGGAGCTCGCGGTCCGCGACCACGGGCCCGGCTTCGCCGAGTCGGACCTGCCGCACATCTTCGAGCGCTTCTACCGCGCCGACAGCGCACGCGCGCTCCCGGGCTCAGGCCTCGGGCTCGCGATCGTCCGCCAGGCGGCGGAGGCGCACGGCGGCCGCGTACAGGCGGCGAACGCCGCCGGCGGTGGCGCGCTGCTGCGCGTGTCGTTCGGCCCGACGCTCAGAACACAGGCTCAAGCCAGCGCCGACGCTGGTCAATGGTCGCGCTGATCCGCGAGGCCAGCGCGGGATGGTCCCGCTCCAGCGTCCTGAACGCGGGGCCGGCGACGATCATCAGGGTCATCGGCGTCGTCGCGATCACGTGTGCGTTGCGGGGCGCGCCCTCGCGCAACCCCATCTCGCCGAAGAAGTCGCCCGGACCGAGCTCGTCGAGGTACTGCTCGTCGCGCACCACCTTCGCCGTCCCCTGCTCGATCACGTAGAGGTTGTGCGCACTGTCGCCCTTGCGGCAGACGAGCGTCCCGGGCTCCACGGCGATCTCGTCGGCGCAAAGCGCCAGCAGCTTGCGCTCCTTCTTCGAGAGCTTGCCGAACAGCGGGATCTCGCGAAGCTTGGCTTCGTCCATCGCACTCCTCTCCTGACCATCCTCTCACTCGGTCACGCGGCAGGCAACATGGAAAACTGCGCGCGTGGCGACTGTGCTCGTCCTCGGCGTCGGCGGCGTGCTCGGCGAGGCATGGATGTGGGGTTACCTCGGCGGGGCGCAGGACGCGACGGGCGAGGATTTCCGCCGGGCGAAGCAGCTGATCGGCACGTCGGCGGGGTCGATCGTCGCCGCCCGCCTCGCTGGTGGCGAGGATCCTCGGCGCGGCGAGGAGCGCGTGCGCTGGGACGGCGAGGCCGAGCCGGACCAGCGTCCCGGCACGCTGCGGGCGGCGCTCGAGCGTGCGAGCCGGGTGTCGCTGGGCGCGTTCTCGCCGCTCGCCGCCCCGGCCCTCACCGCGGCCTCTCCCGGCGGCGCACTCGCGCGGGCCGCGCTGCTCGCCAGGGTGCCGAGCGGGCGGATCGAGCTCCACGACCTGCGCTCGCGCGTGGCCGCGCTTGGCCCCAGCTTCGACGGAAGGCTGCGACTGGTGGCCGTCGACCGCGGCTCCGGCCGCCGGGTGGTGTTCGGAGACGACGGCGCGCCCGAGGCGAGCGTCGCCGACGCGGTGGCGGCCTCGTGCGCCGTGCCGGGCCTGTTTGCCCCGGTCACGATCGGCGACCGCGAGTACGTGGACGGCGGCGTCTGGAGCCCCACGAACCTCGACCTGGCGCGGGCCGGCCGCGGCGATCGCGTGCTCTGCCTCGTGCCCACGGCCGCGATGGGCACGGGTCCGTCGCTAGCGATGCGCGGCCTCGCCACGGGCTGGCGGCTCGCCACCTCGGTCGAGGCGGCGGCGGCACGGCGGCGCGGAGCGCACGTGGAGATCGTGGCGCCCGACACCGGCGCGGCGAGCGCCATCGGACCGGACCTCATGAACCCGGCCCGCCGCGAGCGGGTCCTGGCCGAGGGCTTCAGGCAGGGCACCGCACGGGCGGGGTAGTAGCCGAGGATTCAGGCCGCTGTCGCGGCCCTGGGTGGTGAATGTGCGCGGTCAGAGGAGTCCAAAGTGTCCGAAAGTTGTCGGTACTCGCGCCTACCGTTCGTCGCCGTATGAAGCTCGACGCCTACATCCGGGTCAGCCGCGTCGCGGGGCGAGGAGGAGAGTCCTTCATCTCGCCGGAGGTACAGGAAGAGCGCACGCGCGCGTACGCGAGCGCGTTCGGCCACACGATCGACCGCGTCCACACTGACCTCGACCGCACGGGCGGCAACTTCAACCGCCCCGGCATCCAGGAGGCGCTTCGGCGCGTCGAAGGCGGCGAGACGGGAGGGATCATCGTCGCGGACCTCGACCGCTTCGGCCGGTCGGGTGTCGAAATCCACTCGCAGCTCGAACGCGTCAAGGAGGCAGGCGGCTACTTCGTCGCCGTCCGACAGGGAGTGGACACAAGCGAGAAGGGGGGCTGGGCGACCAATTTCATCCTGAGCATCTTCGCGGCCATCGCGCAGATGGAACGCGAGCGGACGACGGAAAACTTCCAGGTCTCGAACGCGAGAGCAATCGCTCGGGGAGTTCACTTCGCACGGCGTCCGCCGTTCGGCTATACGCGGGAGAAGGGCTGTCCGCTCGTGCCCGACCCGCGTACCGCGCCGCTCGTTCCCGAGATCTTCCGGCGCCGGGCGCTCCGCGAGTCGCGCCCGTCCATCGCCGCGTGGCTCAATGAGGTCTGTCCCCGCGAAGACGGGCGCGAGTGGTCCGCGCGCAACGTGACGACCATGATCGCGAACCGCGCCTACCTGGGCGAGGCATTCCACGGCGAGCACCGGAACGCCGACGCGCACGCGCCGCTTGTGACGCTGCCGGAGTGGGAGGCGGCGCCCCACGGATTGGGGGGAACTACGGATGGATCCTCGGGCAGACCCGGATGGCGCCACAACGGCGTCCGCGTAGTTTGGGCCCCTGCGCAGGAACGGCAACAGCGAAGGCAAGGCGCAGAGGGAGATGGGGATGGCCTCGATGACAGAGCAGTCGTTGATCAGTCCGGCGGGCCAAAGCGCGCCCAGCCGCTTTACCACCTTGCCGGTTGCAGGGCGCGCGACCGCTCGGCGGCATCTTGCCTGGCTTGGCGGGGGCGTCGCCATGTCGTTCCTGGTGCCGTTCGTCCTTGCAGACCAGCTCGGCCTCCAGCGCGACCTCTATTACGGGATTTACTGCGCGGCGGTTGTGGCCCTCTTCGTCGCCTGGTCGCGCGACACCGGACAGTCACTGCGCGAGATGTGCGCAAGACATTGGCGGTGGGCCGCCGCCCTCGGAGTCATATTCGCTGGCCTCGGCGCCCTCATCGTCCTCGGCACCGAGGACGCAACCTCGCACCCAGGCGGCATCGAGTTCCTCGCCGCTATTGGATGGCGCGGCGTCGTATATGGGGCTGCAGACGGACTACTGCTGTCTGCGTTCCCGATCCTCGTCGTCTTCGCCGCCTTCAAGGACAGCGGCCTGCGGCGCCGACGTGGCGGGCTGGTGGCCGTGGGGACCGTGGCGATGGCAGCATCGCTGGCCATCACCGCCACCTACCACCTCGGCTACAGCGACTTCCGTTCCTCCAAACTCCGAAAGCCGGTCACCGGCGACTTGGTCTGGAGCGTGCCGACGCTCGCAACACTCAATCCCATCGGCGCACCGGTTGCGCACGCTGGGCTGCACGTCGCCGCCGTCACCCACAGCTACGACACAGATCTCTTCCTGCCACCGCACTGACCGCCGAACACCTTGAAAGGAGCCATGACCATGGAGTCCCAGCCTGCCCAGCGGTGGGAGTACCTAGCCGTTCCATTCAAGGATGGCGGCGATCTCAAGAAGAACTCGCAAGACCTGAGCCCGAAACGCCTCAACCAGCTTGGCTCGCAGGGTTGGGAGGCAGTCGGCCTTTCGCTCAAGCGCGGCGATCTGGTTGCCTGGCCGGTTGTTCTGCTCAAGCGCCCCCTCGCCTGACCGGCGACGACCTGGCCGACTCACTCGCTGCTGCTTTCCATGCAAAGCGCGCGTCTAGAGGCGGGGAACATTTCTGCACTCTCGGATGGGCTAGCGGTCTGTTGCCGCTTGGCCCTGCTTGCGCGTCCACTCGGTCGCGAAGGCATTAGAGTGCGATGGGTCCGTTTGATCCCGTCTCCGGTGTCGGCTACAAGCTGACGAGGGCGCCGTGAGCGACGAGGAGCGCGTCGTCCGCGCTGAAGGCGCGCTAGCTCAGCGCGGGTAGGCCCACCATCGCCCGGAACGAGGTCGCGTCGTTCAGGTGCGGCATCGGGGCATCCGGCACCGGCACGCCGAGGAACTCGCAGAGCGGCTCCCAGCCGTCCTTGATCTCGTAGACGAGCAGGCGATCCGCCGGGACCTTGCTGATCACGTCCGCGTTGTGCGAGTTGAAGATGCCGATCGCGAAGTCCTTGTCCTCGAATCGGCCTGCGAAGGTGCCGTCCCAGATCAGCCCGTTGATCATCCTCATCGCCTCAGGCGAGACCTCGACGCTCCCACCCTCGAGCTCGCCCCTGCCGGCGGCCTGCGCCGAGGCATGGATGCTCTTGAGGCAGCTTGCGTACCAGGCCTCCGGATCGCGGACGCTGAGCAGCACCTTCGCGTCCGGGAAGGCCTCCCAGATCTGCTCCCAGAACGTGCAGGCCGGCCAGTCCACGGTCGACTCCCAGCCGTCGAAGAGCTGCCGCCAGTCGACTGGCTCTCCGTCCACCGCCGCCTGCCACCCCGGCAGCAGCTCGGGCTGCCGCGCCACGTCGATCATGTGGAACGACGGGCCGAAGCCGAGCTGCTCCAGCGCTCCCTTGAGCGACATCGTCCCCGTCCGGCCGAAGCCGGCGCCTATCACCTGCATCGCATCCTCCTCACCAGGTCAACAACATCAGTCCGACGGTCACTCCCGGGCCTATCGAGATCAGGAGACCGCGCTCGCCCGGGCGCGGGTCACGCATCTGCTCGGCGGCGCTGAGCACGAAGAAGCTGGAGGCGGTGCCCACGTTGCCGTACTCGGACAAGACCGCCGCGCTGGGCGCCACCTGCTGGTCCGACAACCCGAGGCCGCGCTGCGCTCCCTCGAGGATCCCGCGGCCGCCGGGATGCAGCAGCCAGTGGTCGATGTCCGCGCCGTCGAGTTCGTTTGCCTCCAGGAAGCCTTCGACCAGGCCAGGCAGCTGCGTCTCGGCGATCAGGGGGAGCTCGCGGCCGATCTGCATGTGCGAGTCGCTCTCGCTCACCATGAAGCACACCTGGTCCAGCGAGTCGGGCACCTGGTGGACGGCGCTCGCGACTATCTCCGGTCCCCCGGCATCGCCACCGAGCAGCGCCGCTCCGCAGCCGTCGCCGAACAGCGCCGAGCCGACGACCTTGGTGCGTTCGTCACCGGGGAGGGCCGGTGTCATGAAGCCTGAGACTGACTCGGCGGCCACGACGAGCGCGCGCTCGCCGGGGCGATCCCTCAACACCTGACCCGCGAGTCGCAGCAGCGGAACCGCGCTGGCGCAGCCGACCCCGGTCACGTGGTACTTGTCCGTCCGGGCGCCGAGCGCGAAGTGATCGATCAGGCGGTGGCCGAGGGTCGGTCCCCCGAGCGACCAGTAGCCCGCGGTCACGAGCACCCCGATCTCGCCAGGGTCGAAGTCGAGCCCGCCGAGAGCGGCAACCGCCATCTCGAAGAGCTGCTCCTCGGTTGCCGCGGTGCGGGCCTGGAGGGAGCGCCCGAGGGACTCGCGCGAGAGGCTCAGCCGCCGCGTCCTGACCCCGCTGCGGGCGAAGATTGCCTCCGCAAACTCGTCCCCGGCCAAGCCGAAGAGCTCCAGCAGCTCAGGCTGGCTGTACGTCCGCGCCGGGTGCGAAACGGACACTCCGCCCAGGAGCGGGCCGCGAGCCACCGGCGGGCGGTCGCGCGCGGCAACCGCCGTGGCGGACACGCCTCTCGGATCTGACACGCGACGGCACTCTCGCGACGGGTTCCGCACTCCACAAGCGGAAACGACCGTAGAGTTCCGTGCGTAGAAACTACGCACCCCGAAGCCCAGCAGGCCCTCACCGTCGTGCTCGCCGACGATCACGTCGTCGTTCGCGGCGGCCTGCGGCTGCTGGTGGAGTCGGAGCCGGGGCTCGAGGTGGTGGGGGAGGCGGGCGACGTGCCGGCGGCCCTCGAGGCGGTCGAGCGCCTGCGCCCGGACGTACTCATCCTCGACCTGCACATGCCGGGCGAGCCGAGCCTGCCGGCGATCGCGCGCCTCCGCGAGGATCACGCCGAGACACGCGTGATCGTGCTCACCGCCCAGCGCGATCCGAGCTTCGCCGCCGAGGCGCTGCGGCTCGGCGCCGCGGGCTACCTGCCGAAGGAGGCGGCCGAGGACCAGCTGCTCGAGGCGATCCGCGTGGCCGCCGGCGGCGGCACCTACCTGGAGCCGCAGCTCGGAGCACGGCTCGCTGCGACCGCCAGCGTCACCTCGCCCGAGCTGACCGACAGGGAGCTCGAGGTGCTGCGGCTGATCGCCCGCGGACAGACGAACCGCGAGGTGGCCGAGCGGCTGTTCCTCAGCGTGAGGACGGTGGAGACCCATCGCGCGCGGCTACAGCGCAAGCTGGGGGTCTCACGCCGGTCGGACCTGGTCGAGTACGCGCTCGAGCGCGGCCTCGTGGAGGCCTCGGAGCTGCCGACCTAGGCGAGCGGGAGCTCGGCGAGAACCTGGGTTCCGCTGCCCGGCTCCGATGTGATCCTGAGCTCGCCGTCGAGCAGCTCGACGCGCTCGCGCATGCCGCTCAGGCCGAAGCCGGCGTTCTCGCGGGCGGGGTCGAACCCGCGACCGTCGTCGCTCACCCGAATGCGCATCGAGCCGTCCTGGCGCGTGACCTCGACCACGACCAGCTTGGCGTCGGCGTGCCGAGCGGCGTTGTTGAGGCACTCCTGCACCAGCCGGTAGGCCGCGGTCTCGATCTCGGAGGCCGGGCGCCGCTCGGACGCGGCAAGCTCGAGGCGCGCTTCGACGTCGAGGCCGTACACGTGCTGGATGCGCTCGGCGAGGTCACGCAGGGAGGCCTCGAGCCCGAGCTCGTCGAGCGCCGCGGGGCGCAGCTCGGAGATCAGGCCGCGCAGCTTCTCCATCTCGTCTGCGATGTGCTGCTGCGCCTGCCGGACGCAGTCTCGTAGCCCCTCGCCCATGCCGGCACGCGCGCCCGACGCGAGCAGCACGTGCAGCCCGGCCAGCCCCTGAAGCGTCTCGTCGTGTAGCTCGCGCGCCCAGCGCGAGCGCTCCGCCTCGGCGGCCTGGAGCCGGCCGCGGGCCGCCTGCTCGCGGGCGCTCTCGAGTGCGGCCTCCATGCGCTCGCGCTCACTCTCGTCGGAGAACACGACCACCGCTCCGGCGCCCCCGCCACCCGGTACCGCGTCACTGCGGAGCCGCACCGCGAAGCTCGTCCCGTCGCGCCGCACGAAGCGCGGATAGGCGCTGCCCTCCGCGTGCGTGTCGTGCAGCAGCTCGTGCGCGGGCTTGCCCACGAGCTCCTCGGGGCTCCAGCCGAGCATGTTGCCCGCAGCAAGGTTCGCGAACGTGATGCGGCCGCGCTCGTCGACGTGGTAGATGCCCTCGCCCGCGAACGTGAGGATGCGGTCGTGGTCGCGCTCGAGGCGCTCCAGCTCGGCCTGGGCCAGCTCCAACGCCGCTCGCCGCTCGCTGATGTCCTGCACGATGCCGAGCCCCTTGAGCGGCCGCCCCGCGTCGTCGCGGATAACCGACACGGTCAGCGCGCCCCAGACGATCTCTCCGGTCTTGCGGATGTAGCGCTTGTCGATGCTGTAGCTGCGCAGCTCGCCCGCGAACACCTGCCGCGCCAGGCGGAGGTCGGCGTCGATGTCGTCCGGGTGCGTGATGTCCGTGAAGGTGAGCCTCGCGAGCTCGGCCGGGCTGTAGCCGGTGAGCCGGCAGAAGGCGCCGTTCGCCTCCGTCAGACGGAAGTCGTCGCCGACCAGGGCCATGGCGACGGGGCTGTCCGCGAACACGCGCTGGAAGCGCTCGCGCGCCTCCCTCAGAGACGCCTCGCGCAGCGCGTGCTCGCGTCCGTCACGGATCGCGGCCACGACCATCTGCCCGTCAGACGTGTCGAGCGTGGACAGCGAGATCTCGGCGGGGAACTCACTCCCGTCACCGCGCAGCGCCGGCAGCTCGACGCTCGAGCCGGGGCGGCGCAGCCGCAGCCAGGGACGGGAGAAGAGGTCCTCGACGGGTCGTCCGACCAACTCCTCGCGCGGCAGCCGGAAGAGGTCCTCCATCCGTGCGTTGACGGCGCGGATCCTGTCCTCGCCGTCGACGAGGAGCATCGCGTCTGGCGCGAGCTCCAGCAGGGCTTCGTGTTGGGCGGCCTGCGTTTGCAGGCCCGGCAGTCTAGATTGCGCCTGTGCCCTGCCTCATCGCGCTGCTTGCTCTGCTCTCCCCGCGGCTGGCGCTGTTCTTCGTCTTCCTGTTCAGCGACATGATCGACAGGGCCTACGACGGCTGGCTGCTGCCCCTGCTCGGGTTCTTCCTGCTGCCGTGGACGACGCTCGCCTACACGGTGATGTGGGACACGGGCACGCGCACCGTCGATGGCTTCGAGTGGTTCGTCGTGGTGCTCGCGTTCCTCGCCGATCTCGCCTCGTACGCCGGCGGTCGTAGCTATCGCAACGCAAGCGACTGAGCCCCAGGCAGGCCTGCGCCGCGACATCCGCGAGCTGGGGGTCCTGCTCGGGCGCACCCTTGTGCGCCAGGAGGGCCAGGAGCTGCTCGACCAGGTGGAGGAGATCCGCCGGCTGATCCGCTCGGACAGGGACAGCGCCGCGGCGCTGCTCGCCGAGGTCGAGCCGGTCGAGGCCACCAAGCTGGTGCGCGCCTTCACCACCTACTTCCACCTCGCGAACGTGGCGGAGCAGGTTCACCGCGGCAGGGAGCTGGCGGCCATTCGCTCGCGCGACGGCAGCTGGCTCTCGCAGGCGGTCGACCGCATCGCCGCCGCGGACATCCCGTACTCCGAGGTCGCCGCCGAGGTGAAGCGCCTGGCCGTGCGGCCCGTGTTCACCGCCCACCCGACGGAGGCCGCGCGCCGGACGGTGCTCTACAAGCTGCGGCAGATCGCCGAGCTGCTGGAGGGAGCCGACCCGCGGGCCACCGCGCGGCTCGAGGAGACCGTGGACCTGCTCTGGCAGACCGACGAGCTGCGCATCGCGAAGCCGGACGTGGTGGACGAGGCGCGCAACGCCGTCTGGTACTTCGACGGCCTGCACGCCGACGCGGTGCCGCACGTGCTCGAGGAGCTCGCCGACGAGCTCCGCCGGCTGGACCTGGAGCTGCCGCCGGACGCGCGGCCGCTCGCGTTCGGCAGCTGGATCGGCGGCGACCGCGACGGCAATCCGAACGTGGGGCCCGACAGCACGGGACGCGTGCTCGGCCTCCAGCACGACCACGGCCTCCGCGACGCGATCGCGGCCGTGGACGTGCTGCGCCGCGACCTCTCCTCGTCGGTGCTGATCGCCGGCGCGACGCCGCAGCTCCAGGCGTCGCTGGCCCACGACCTCGAGCTGCTGCCGGAGGTCGAGCCGCGCTTCCTGCGCCTGAACGCGGAGGAGCCCTACCGCCTGAAGCTCACCTGCATTCAGCAGAAGCTCGTGAACACGCGCCGGCGGCTCGCCAGCGGCCGCCCTCGCGAGCCGGGCCGCGACTACGTCGGCGCGGCCGAGCTACTGGAGGAGCTCGAGCTGGTGCGCGAGTCGCTCCTGGCCCACCGGGGGGAGCTGATCGCGCGGGGGCGCCTCGAGCGGGCGATGCGCACGCTCGCCGCCTTCGGCCTGCACCTCGCGACGCTCGACGTGCGCGAGCACGCCGACGCTCACCATCACGCCATCGGCCAGCTGATCGACCGCCTGGGGGAGGACG
>DASUQG010000156.1:0-3137 GCA_036280695.1 Thermoleophilaceae bacterium | reverse complement strand
TCGAGCACGGCGCCGACGGGCCGCTCTCCCCGCGCGTGATCTTCTGCGACCCGCAGGTCGCCGCCGTCGGGCACACGTCCGAGACCGCCGAGGACGCGGGGATCGACGTCGAGATCGTCGAGGTCGAGACCTCCGGCAACGCCGGAGGCTCCTACTACGGCCGCAATGCGCCCGGCACGAGCCGGCTCGTGATCGACAAGGCGCGCGGGGTGCTGATCGGCGCCACGATCACGGGCGCCGAGGTCGCGGACTTCCTCCACGCCGCCACGATCGCGATCGTCGGCGAGGTGCCGATCGCCCGCCTGCGTCACGCCGTTCCGGCGTTCCCGACGCGCAGCGAGATCTGGCTCAACCTGCTCGAGAAGGCAGAGACGGGCCGTTAAATAAGCGACGCGGAGAACCCGAGTCGCTCCGAGGAGCCCTCCTCCGGTGGCCGAAGCCTCCGGTCTCAGGGCGGCGGGCCTCTCACCTCGATGGCCTCGCTCTCTGCGTCTCAACGCTCTCCGCGTCTGGAGCAACCATCTCGTGCGAAGGCGGCTCGCGCAAGAGCGGCGCGCACGCTCATCCAGCAATTTGGGAGCTTTCGCGTTCGCGCACGAAAAAAGCGCCCCGGAGGGCGCTTTAACGAAAAGGGACGCGGAGGGAGCCGCTCGAGGAGCCCTCCTCCGGTGGCCGAAGCCTCCGGTCTCAGGGCGGCGGGCCTCTCACCTCAATGGCCTCGCTCTCTGCGTCTCTGACCTCCGCGTCTGGGGGGACCCTCTCGTGCCGGTCGCGGGGAGTCAAGCCCGGCGAGGCGAGGAATCCGCAACGAGCGGGGAAATCGCCAGCCGAGGGGCGCGGAGGGTCAGCAGGACGCCCCCGAGGATCAGCGCCGCCGCGGCCACGTCGCGCCCGCTCACCGGCTCACCGAGCAGGAGGGCGCCGAACGAGAGCCCGAACACGGGCACGAGCAGCGAGAAAGGGGCGACCGTGGAGGCGGGGTAGCGCCCCATCAGCGAGCCCCACAGCCCCCACCCGACGGTCGTGGCCGCGAACGCGAGGTAGAGCACCGCGCCGATGCCGAGCGCGTCCGCGCCCGCGAATGCCGCGCCGATCTCGCGCGGACCCTCGAACGCGAGCGAGAGCGCGAGCAGCGGGATCGGTGGCACGACGCAGACGATGGTCATGAAGCGCAGTGGGTCGGCCGGCGCCGCGCGCTTGAGCGCGAGATTGCCGAATCCCCAGGCGGCGGCCGCGGCGATCACGAGCGCGAAGCCCTCCGGAGTGGCCGCGCCGTCGAGCCCGCCGCCGACCAGCGCGAGCCCGCCGAACGCGATCGCCAGCCCGGCCATCTGCGCGCCGGCGATCCGCTCACGCAGCACGGCGGAGGCGAGCACGACCGTGAACAGCGCCTGCGCCTGCAGCACCAGCGACGCGAGCCCGGCCGGCATCCCGACGTCCATCCCGATGAACAGCAGCGAGAACTTCACGACGCCGATCGCGATCCCGACCGCCAGCACCCAGCGCCAGCGCACGGCGGGCAGCCCCCCGAGCACGAGCAGCGGCAGGGCCGCGAGCGCGTAGCGGAGCGCGGACAGCAGCAGCGGGGGGAAGTCGTCGAGCCCGACCTCGATGACGACGAAGTTCAGCCCCCAGATGGCGGCGACGAGCACGGCGAGGGCGAGGTGGGCGGGGCGCACGACCCGAAGGATGCCGCCGCCGCACCCCAAGCACCAGTTGCGATTCCTTGCCCGGAGCGTAAGCTGAGCTTCCGTATGCTCGATGTCCGCCGCCTGCGCGTCCTGCGCGAGTTCGCTGCCCGCGGCACCATCGCGGCGACCGCCGACGCGCTCGGCTACACCCCGCCCGCGGTCTCCCAGCAGCTCGCCGCGCTCGAGCGCGAGGCCGGCGTGGACCTGCTCGAGCGCAGCGGCCGCACCCGCCGCCTGACCCCGGCGGGGACGGAGCTCGTCGCGCGCACCGAGGCCGTCCTGCGCGAGCTCGAGGCCGCCGAGGCGGCGCTCGCGCGCCAGAGCACCGCGGTCGCCGGAGTCCTGCGTGCCGCCGCGTTCCCGAGCGCGCACCGCGCGTTGCTGCCGCCCGCGATCGCCCGGCTCGCCCGCGAGCACCCGGACCTGGAGATCCGCACGCGCGAGCTCGAGCCCGAGGACTCGATCCCGCTGCTCAAGCTGGGGGAGCTGGACCTCGTGATCGCGCAGGAGTACCCGTTCGCGCCGCAGACCGCCGACGCGGCGCTCGAGCGCACCCCCCTGCGCGAGGACCCGATCCGCCTCGCCGTCCCGGCCGCGCACGCCGCCGCCGCCGGGACCGTCGACCTGGCCCTCCACCCCGGCATCCCCTGGGTCGCCGGCCGGCAGGGCTCGTTCTGCCACACCGTCGTGCTGCACGTCTGCCGGGCGGCGGGCTTCGAGCCGGCGATCGCCCACTTCACCAACGACTTCGCGACGGCCTACGGCTTGGTGGCGATCGGCGCCGGCTTCGCGCTCGTGCCCGACCTCGCCGGCCCGCCGCCGGAGGGCGTCGCGATCGTGCCGACGGCACAGCCCGTCCCGAGCCGCCGGATCTTCGCCGCGGTGCGGGCCGGCAGCGGCGCGCGCCCGGCAGTGGCGGCGGTGCTTGACGCGCTCGACCCGCTGCCACACTGAGAGCGAGATGACCACCTGGCTGCCGCCCGCCGCTCCCGCCACGGAGCCACCGCCGCCGCCACCAGCGGCGCCCGAGCCCTCGCGCGCTAGGCGCTGGGGCGGCCCGCTGTTCCTGATCGGGCTGGCGGTCTTCAAGTTCGGCGCCAAGCTCAAGGCGCTCCTGCTCCTGCTGCCGAAGCTGAAGGTGCTCACCACCTCGGCCTCGATGCTCGTGTCGGTGGCGGCCTACGCGGTCATCTGGGGCTGGAAGTTCGCCGTCGGGTTCGTCGCGCTGCTGTTCGTGCACGAGATGGGCCACGTGATCCAGATGAAGCGCGAGGGCGTCCAGATCAGCGGGATGCTGTTCATCCCGTTCCTCGGCGCCGCGGTCGGCGCCCGCTCCATGGGCGGCAACGCGCTCGCGGAGGCGCGCATCGGGCTGGCAGGCCCCGTGCTCGGCACGCTCGCCACCGCCGCGCTGATCCCGATCGCCGAGGCGCAGGACAGCGACTT
>DASUQG010000155.1:0-9183 GCA_036280695.1 Thermoleophilaceae bacterium | reverse complement strand
TCGCGCAGGCCCACCACAACGTCGACTCCCGAGTCCTTGAGGTTCAGCGCGTGCGCGTGTCCCTGCGAGCCGTAGCCGAGGATGGCCACGGTCTTGCCGTCGAGCTTGGAGAGATCGGCGTCCTTGTCGTAGATCATGAGGCGGAGGACTCTAGCCGGGCAACTAACCTACGGGCCCGCATGGCGACGACGCGAACGATCCGCCCCGCGACCGACTGGCAGCGCGCTGGCGACTACGAGGACATCCGCTACGAGCTGGCGGACGGGATCGCCAAGATCACGATCGACCGGCCCGAAGTGCGCAACGCCTTCCGCCCGGAAACTCTGATCGAGATCTCCGACGCGCTCAGGCAAGCGCGCGAGGACACCTCCGTCGGAGTGGTCATCCTGACCGGCGAGGGCCCGCTGGCGTTCTGCTCCGGCGGCGACCAGAACGTGCGCGGCGACAGCGGCTACGTGGCGAGCGGCGCGAGCGTCGGGCGCTTCCACGTGACCGACCTGCACGTGCAGATGCGGCGCATGCCGAAGCCGATCGTCGCGATGGTGGCCGGCTACGCGGTCGGCGGCGGGCAGGTGCTGCACGTGGTCTGTGACCTCACGATCGCCGCCGACAACGCCCGCTTCGGCCAGACCGGCCCCAAGGTCGGCAGCTTCGACGGCGGCTTCGGCGCCGGCCTGCTCGCCAACATCGTCGGCCCCAAGAAGGCGAAGGAGATCTGGTTCCTGTGCCGCCAGTACTCCGCCGAGGAGGCGCTCGACATGGGGCTCGTGAACCGCGTGGTGCCGCTCGAGGAGCTCGAGGAGGAGACTGTCGCGTGGTGCCGGGAGATGCTTCAGCTCTCGCCCTTCTCGCTGAGGCTCCTGAAGGCCAGCTTCAACGCGGCCGAGGACGGACTCGCCGGCATCCAGCAGCTGGCGCACGACGCCAACCTGCTCTTCTACGGAAGCGAGGAGGCGCAGGAGGGCCGGGACGCCTACCGCGAGAAGCGCCGCCCCGATTTCGGCAAGTTCCCGAAGCGGCCTTGAGCCACCTCCGCCTGTGGCTGCTCGCGGCGCGGCCGCGGACGCTGCCCGCCGCGATCGCGCCTGTGCTGGTGGGCACCGCGCTGGCCGGGTCCGAGGGCACCTTCCGCGCGCTCCCGTTCGTGGCGGCGCTCGTGGGAAGCGTGTTCATCCAGATCGGCACGAATCTCTCGAACGACTACTCGGACGCCCGCCGCGGTGCCGACACCGAAGACCGACTCGGACCGGTGCGCGTGACCGCCGGCGGGCTGATGCCACCGCGGCGCGTGCTGGTGGGCACCTACGTGGCCTTCGGCGTGGCGGTTGCGGCGGGCCTCTACCTGGCCGCGGTGGCCGGCTGGGAGCTGCTCGTGGTGGGCGCCGCGTCGATCCTCGCCGGCGTGCTGTACACGGGCGGCCCGCGCCCGTACGGATACGAGGGACTCGGCGAGCTGTTCGTGTTCCTGTTCTTCGGCGTGGTGGCGGTGGCCGGCTCGTACTTCGTCCAGGCCGAGGAGCTGCGCTGGGAGGCGGTGGCGCTTGGGGTGCCCGTCGGGCTGCTCGCCGCGGCGATCCTGGTGGTGAACAACGTGCGCGACATCGACACCGACCGCCGCGCCGGGAAGCGCACGCTGGCGGTGAAGCTCGGCCGCGAGCGGGCGCGCACGCTGTTCGTGGCCATGGTGGTCGTGGCGTTTCTGATTCCGGTGGCGCTCGTGCCGGCGCTGTCGGCGTGGGTGCTGCTGGTCCTCGCGGCTCTGCCGTTGGCGCCGCCTCTGATTCGAACCGTTACGACCTGCACCGATGGGCCCTCTTTGAACGCTGCTCTCGCCGCCAGCGGGCGGCTGCTCGCGGTGTACTCCGTGCTGCTGGCCGGGGGCGTGCTCCTCTCGTGAGCGCGCGCGTCGAGCGGTCGGTCTTCAGGCTGTCGATTCCCCTGAAGCAGCCGTTCGTGACCTCGAGCGGCGTGGTGTCGGCGCGCGAGCTGCTGCTACTGCGGCTCGAGGCGCGCGACGGCTCCGTGGGCTACGGCGAGGCGGCGCCGTTCGAGCCCTACGACGGCGTGCCGCTCGAGCGCGCGGCCGCGGCGCTCACCGGCGGCGGCGGGCGGCGGCCGCCGCAGGCGCGCGCAGCCGAGGAGATCGCCCGCCTCGACCTGCACGCGCGTCAGGAGGACCGCCCGCTCGCCGAGCCGCGCAAGGACGCGCTGCCGGTGAACATGACGCTGGCGGCCGGCCCTCCCGAGGAGATCGCCGAGCGGGCTCGCGAGGGCCTTCGCCAGGGCTATGCGTGCTTCAAGCTGAAGGTCGGGCTGCCGGACGATGCCGAGCGGGTGGCAGCCGTGCGCGCTGCGGTCGGACCGTGGCCGGCATTGAGGGTGGACGCCAACGGGGCGTGGGACGTCGATGCCGCGGTGCAGGCGATCCGCGGCATCGAGGAGTACGACCTCGAGTTCGTGGAGCAGCCGTGTCGGTTCCTGCGCGAGCTCGCCGAGGTGCGCCAGCGCGTCTCGACGCCGATCGCGGCGGACGAGTCGGTCGCCACTCTTCGCGAGCTACGCCGGGCCGTGGAGCTCGAGGCGTGCGACGTCGTGAACGTGAAGCTGGCCGGCGCCGGCGGCTTCAAGCCGGCACGCGAGCTGCTGCGCGAGGCGCGCTCGAACGGGCTCGACGCCTTCCTGTCGAGCACCCTCGACGGCCCCTGGGGAATCGCCGCCGCGCTCCAGCTGGCGGCCGCCGAGGAGCTCACGCTGGCCTGCGGCCTCGCGACGCTGGACCTCTTCGACTCGCCGGTGGCGGCGGCGCTGCCGGGGCCGCGCGGAGGAACCCTGAAGGTGCCGACCGGGCCGGGGCTCGGGTTCAGCATTGAGGGAGAGGCCCTGGCCTCGGTGCTGGTCGAAACGCTCGCCTGACCCGGGCGTGATCCGAATCGGAACACATATCCGGTTCTAGATCGGATCACACCCCCTTCTCAGTGCAGGTGGTCGAGGAACTCCGTGAGGAGACGGGCGACCTCGTCCGGCCGCTGTAGATGCGCCGCGTGGCCCGCCTCCTCCACGATCGCCGCCCGGCCGTTCGGCGCCGTGGACGCGATGCGCTTCGCCGCTCGGGTGTAGCCGTCGTCGCGGGCGCCGGCTATCGCCAGCACTGGCAGCTCGAGCTGTGAGAGCTCGTGCCAGACGGGCTCCAGCGCGCCCTGGCCCGCGGTTCGCAGCAGGAGCGCGAGCGAGCGCTGGTCCTGCGCCAGGCGGCCGGGGCGCTGCTCCTCCACGAGCGCGTCCGACTGGTCGGCGAACAGCGGCTGTCGCTCCCACACCGACACCACGTCCTCCATCGACGCCGCCTCGATCCACGACGCGAGCCGCTCGTCCGCCTCCGCGCGAGCCGCCCGCAAGGGAGCCTCTTCAATGCCGGCCGTGGACCCAACCAGAACGACAGCAGTGAAGGACTCGGGAGCGCGCACAGCCGCGCGGAGAGCCAGCCGGCCGCCCAGGGAGTAGCCAACCAGGATTCGCGCACCTGACGCGAGGATCTCGCCCATGCGTCCCTCGAAGCTGTGCTCGGCGTGGTCGAGCAGCCTGCTCGGATAGCGTTCCGGCAGGAGCTCCGCGACCGGCCGCCAGGCGTCGCCACGCTGCATGAAGCCCGGGATGAAGAGCACCATCGCTCCAGCATGATCCCGATCAACCGCACCTACGCGCCGCTCCAGGCCTTCATCGAAGAGCTGTACCGCTGTGGCATGCGCCACGCGGTGACCTCCCCGGGCTCGCGCAACGCGCCGCTCGCGCTCACGCTCGCCGCCCAGGACGGGATCGAGGCGACCTCGGTGCTGGACGAGCGCTCGGCCGGCTTCGTCGCCCTCGGGATGGCGAAGGCGAGCGGCCGGCCCGTGGCCGTGACCTGCACGTCGGGCACCGCTGCGGCCAACCTGCACCCCGCCGTGGTCGAGGCGTGGGAGGCGCGTGTGCCGCTGATCGTGCTCACCGCCGACCGCCCGCCGGAGCTGCGCGAGGTGGGCGCGGGCCAGGCGATCGACCAGATCAAGCTCTACGGCAGCGCGGCAAAGTGGTTCGTGGAGGTGGGCACCCACGACCCGGGCCGCGAGACCGCCATCCACCACCGCGCCCTTGCCTGCCGCGCCTACTGGACCGCCGCCGGCGGACGTCCCGGCCCCGTGCACCTGAACTTCCCGCTGCGCGAGCCGCTCGCCCCCGCTCGCGAGGAGCTCGAGGCCGCCGACTGGGAGGGCCGCGCGGATGGGAGGCCGTGGACAGAGCTGCGCGAGCACGCCAGCGCGCCGCACGCCGACGACGTGCACGCCCTCGCCGAGCGCATCGCGGCCGAGCCCCGCGGCGTGATCGTGTGCGGCCCGAGCGAAGAGCGGGGCGCGAAGGAGCCCGCGCGCACCGCGGCGGCCGCCGCCAGGCTCGCCGCCGAGGCCGGCTGGCCGCTGTTCGCCGAGCCGACATCAGGCGCGAGGTGCGGCGATCACGACCGCTCTCACGTGATCGCTCACTACGACGTGCTGCTGCGCGTCGACGATTTCGTGCGCGACCACGCGCCCGCGCTCGTGCTGCGGGTCGGCGACATGCCCACGTCGAAGCCGCTTCGGGCATTTGTCGCGGAGTCGTCACAGATCTGCATTGACCCGTATGGCGCCTGGCACGAACCTACGAGGACCGCCGAGCTCGTGCTTCAGGCGGCAGGCGCCCCTGCGCTCGACGCCCTCGCTTCGGCGGTGGAGATGCGTACGGGGGCTCGCGGAGCGCGGGCTCGCGCGGGTTCGGCTGGCGAGGACGCCTGGGTTCGGGGCTGGAAGGACGCGGACGCGAAGGTCTGGGCCGCCGTCGAGGCGGCGCCGGAGGGCTTCGAGGGCAGGGTCCTGGCCGCCCTCGAACCCGAGCTTCCCGAGGAGGCGGTCGTCTGGGTCAGCTCGTCGATGCCGATCCGCGACGTGGAGGCGTACTTCCCGCAGTCATCCAAGCGCCTGCACTTCCTCGCGAACCGCGGGGCGAACGGGATCGACGGGGTGGTGTCGTCGGCCATGGGAGCCGCCATCGCCACCGGGCTGCCGACCTGGGTGCTGCTCGGCGAGCTCGCCCTACAGCACGACGCCGGCGGCCTCCTGGCCGCCCGGCGCGCGGGCGTCGAGCTCGAGATCGTGTGCATCAACAACGGCGGCGGCGGGATCTTCGACTTCCTGCCCGTGGCCGAGCACGCCGATCCCGCCGCCTACGAGACTCACATCGCGACGCCGTCAGACGTCGTCGACCTGGCGGCGCTCTGGCCCGGGCTCAGAGAGATCCGGACCGACCGCCGCCAGAACGTCACGCTCCACCGTGAACTGGTGGAGCGGGTGGCTCAGTCGCTGTAGCCGAACCTGTCGATCTTGCGGTGATAGCGCTCGCCTGCCTTGCCGCCCGCCATCGCGGCCAGCAGCGACAGCACCAGCACCGCAACCAGCGCCACGGCGGCGCCCACCGTGAGCGTGCCGCGGTCGATCGGGATGTTCGGCAGCCCGAGCGCGTCGAGCACGTTGTACTCGGCGCCGAAGATCGCGCCGGCGACGGCCAGCGCAACCGTCACCGCTACGCCGATCGCCCACGTGCCGAGGCCCTGGCGGCCGCCATCGAAGCGCGACATGCGCCCGCTGACGTATCCGCCGAAGAAATAAGCGATCGCGAGCACCGCGACGAGCAGGATTCCGCCGACGAGACCGATCGTCTCCGCATTCGCCCGCGCCTCCGCGTCGCTCACTTCGGTCAGGCCGAACGCCGTGCCGGCCGCGCTTAGCAGGCCGAGCAGGATGGCCGCCATGCCGACCGCGACCAGCCAGCCGAAGAAGGCAGCGCCCCAGTTGAGGCCGCCGTACTCGGCGCGCTGGCGCGCACGGACGTCGCGCACTGTCTCCCGCGTGACCGGCGCGGCCGTGGTGTCGCGCTCGAAGCGCCCACGCTCCGTGGTTACGCCTCGGTCGTCGTCGACCGGCTCGCGCACGGCCGTCTCATCGCGGGGCGCCGTGGCAACGCCGCCGCGCTCGTCTCTGTTGTCTCTCCTGAACCTCTCGAACATGTGTTCCAGGTACCCCCGCCGGGGGGCCCGGAAACACCTATGGAGTAGCCGGCTGGGTGCCCTCGCGGCCCGTCGGGGCGGGCACGAGCGGGGCCACGCCGCGGCGTAGACGCGGGAACTTCTGGTTGCCCCAGAGCAGCGGAGGCTGCTCGTAGCACGGCGGCTCAGCCTCCTCGCCCTCGCCCTCCGGGTTGCGCTGCTCGCCGCCGTTCGGCTTGCAGTCGAAGCTCTCGATCACGCCGAGCGGGACGGCGCGGTCGTAGGCGTTCGGGGCGATGTACGAGTTCGCGCGCTCCCAGTCCGGGCGGTCCGGCCGGCGCTGGAACGAGCGGCCGTCGATGATCGCTATCTGCGGCAGGTAGTGCTCCTCCCCGCCGTTGCCCATGTATCCGCCCTCGCCGTTGCCGGCCAGGGCCGCGCCTCCGACGGTGATGAACTGCGCCAGCTGCACTCGGGCAAAGCTGAGGTACGACAGGATCGGGTTCAGCTCGGGCATGAACACGTGCGTGGCCTCTAGCACCGGCTCGGCGCCCTTCAGGAAGCGCTCAGCGGCGGGCACCCCGGTTCTCGACGCGCGGACGAGCGGGTCGATGTCGCGGAAGAGCTTCTCCAGGTCCGGCGAGAGGTCGCCGAGGTCCCGAAGGGTCGGCGCGAGGTCCTGGGCGGGCTCGCGAAGGTCGCGCACGAGCGGATCGGTGTTGCGAGCGAAGTCCTCGAGCCGCAGCATGGTGGCGCGCGTCTCGCGCAGGAAGGTCGGGAAGACCTCGAAGGTCTCGGCGAGCGCGTCGTCTCGCGAGGCGAGCGCCCCGAACGTCGCATCGCCACCGGTGATCAGGCCGCGCAGCTGGCCGTCCTCGCGCGAGATGGCGTTGAAGACCCGGCCCGTGTCGCGGAAGACGCGGCGCAGCGCCACCTCCTGCTCGGCCAGCGGGCGCAGCAGGTCGGCGCCGCCCTCGAAGAACGGGGCGGCGTTGCCGAGCGAGTCGTTGAAGTCGCGTGCCCAAGTCCCCGACGTGACGATTCCCGCCTCGTGCAGCCACTGCTGGAAGGCCTCGCGCGTGTCCGGGTCGAAGACTCGGAAGACCTCGTCGAGCTCGACGGTGTCGTCCACGTTGGCGCGCGGCAGCGTGCCGCCGTCGTCGAGCTTCTTCGCGTCCGGACTGCCCGGCGTGAGCTCCACGTAGGTCTCGCCCAGGAGGCTCTTCTGGCGCAGGATGGCGCGGGCGTCGCGGCCGATCGGCGCGAAGCGGTCGTCCAGCTCGATCTCCACCATCGTCGTGCGCCCGCCGGGGCCGAGCTCCTTCTGCTTCACCTTGCCGATGTTCACCCCGGCCATGCGCACGTCGGCCTCCTTCACGAGCAGCGAGGCCTCCGGGAACGCCGCCTTGAAGCGGTAGCTCTCCGGGCGCAGGGGCAGCGTCCCGCCGAAGGCGGTCCAGAGGAACATCAGCAGCGCGGCCACGGACAGCGTGAACCCGACCATGGCGGCGATGCGTCCTAGGCTTGGTGGGTTCTTGTTCATGGCGTCGGCAGCGACGGCACCGGAAGGTCGCCGAGGATCGGGAGGCCGCCGCCGCTGCCCGGAGGCGGCACGGTCGGCAGGGCGTTGAAGTTGCACGCGCCGAACTGGGTGGCGAGCAGCTGGTCGACGGCGCTGCTGCCGCCGGGGCTCGTGATGGCGTTCAGCTGGTCGGCGAGCGCGGGGTTGCTCGCACCGAGCTCGTTGAGCACGTTGTTCACGATCCCGGTGACCGCTGCGGCGGGGATGCCGCAGATCGTGACGCGCCGCCACGGCCCCTGGCCGTCGGCGGTCGAGAACAGCGAGCTGCCGTTCTGAGAGACCCACGCGAGCCAGTAGAGGAAGCCCTCCTGGCGTTGGCGCTGCTGCGAGACCGACTTGCCGTCGAGCCCCTCGGCGCCGCCGGGGTTGTACGCGCCCATGTTGAAGAAGCGGTTGAGCTCGCCGAACGAGGTCTTCAGGTCGGGCATCGCCTTCGCCGTCCCCTGGGCCGCCACCCGCAGGTCGTCGGTCCACGGGCGCGCCGCCCGTACGAAGGGCCGGATCTCGTTGCGGATGACCGGCTCGGTCTCGCGGAGGAACGGGATCACGGCCTCGTTCGTCGCGGGCAGCTTGCGGATCGGCTCGCGCAGGGACTCGAGCGACGAGCGCAGGACCGGGGCGAACTCGCGCACCTGCGCCAGCGCGCGCTCCGAGGCGCGCAGCGACGCCGGCAGCTGCGCCACCGACGCGGAGATCGCGTCGTCCTCGTTCGCGAGCGCGTCGAACACGCTGCGCGAGGCGGTCACCAGCCGGCGCAGGTCCTGCGGGTGGTTGCCGAGCTCGGTCATCAGCAGGCCGTAGTCGTGGATCAGCTCCTTCAGCGCCGTGCGGCGACGAGCGCTGGCGCGCGTGACGCGAGCGAGGTCGCGGTGGATCGGCTCCAGCCGCCGGAACACCTCGCGCAGGTCGTCACCGCGCCCGCGCAGGCCCTTCCCCGCCCCGGCCACCAGCAGCTTCAGGTACGGCCGTGTGTCAGCGTCGAGCGCCGAGTAGACCTCGTCCGGGTCGATGTCCGGCAGCGAGTTGGCGACCTCGATCCGCCCGCCCTCCGGCAGCACCTTCCCGGTCCCCGGGTTCACCTCGAGGAACATGTCCTTGAGCGCGGTCTTCGGCCGCAGCAGTGCGGTCGCGTCGCGGCGGATGAGGTTCTCGTAGTCGTGCTCGATGTCGAGCGTCACGACGGCGACACCGTCCTCGAGCTTCACGTCGGCGATGCGGCCGACCTCCACGCCGGCCACGCGCACGGTCTGGCCCTGGCCGGGCTGAACGGCCTGCGCGTTCGCCAGCTCGATCTTGACCTGCTTCGGCTTCTCCTGAACGAGCGGGAAGCGAAGGTCCTGCTGGCTCAGGATGTAGACGCCGATCGCCACGCCGAGGATCGCCAGGCCCGCGATCGCGAGGAAGTCGCGCCAGTGCTTGCGGATCGCGAACATCATGGTCCGCCTCCGTAGACCGTGGCGTCGCCACCCGGGGCGTTGAGGTTCGGCGGCTCCTGCGTCTCGCAGGGCACGTCCGGCCGGTGCGGCGGCGGCATGTTCGGGTCGGGCGG
>DASUQG010000154.1:0-2247 GCA_036280695.1 Thermoleophilaceae bacterium | reverse complement strand
AGTCCGCCGAGCCACTCCACCGCGCGCTCGTACTCGTAGCCGAGCTGCTCGGGCGTGTGGGCGTCGCTCGACAGGGCCACCGGGCGTCCGGCGTCGAGGCACATCTCCAGAAACGCCGGCGCCGGGTAGATCTCGCGAGCGGGCTTCCGAAGGCCCGCCGTCGAGACCTCCACAGCCACGTCGCTCTCCGCGATCCCGTCCATGGCCCGCTCGTAGAAGCGCCGCAGATCCCCGGTCGGAACGGGCACGCGGTCGCCGAACACCTTCACGAGATCCGGGTGGCCGAGGATGTCGAACATGCCGGTGCGCGCCGCCTCGCCGAGCGTCTCGAAGTAGCGCGCCCACACCTTCTCAGGATCGCCGCCGCGCCAGATGTCCCAGGCCTCCCAGTCGGGCTCGCCGTGCACGTCCACCGCGTCGTCGCCCATGAAGTGCACCGAGCCGACCACGTAGTCCCACGGCCGCCCGTCGAGCAGGTTCGCCACGCGGTCCTCGCGGCCCGGCAGGTAGTCCGCCTCGATGCCGAGCTTCAGCCCGGACGAGCGCACGAAGTCGCAGTACGCGTCGAGGTCGTCCTTCGCCCAGTAGCGGTACCAGGGGTGATCCCAGACATCGAGCGACTGCACGAAGCGGTGGATGTGCTCCGCCACCCCGAGCTCCTCGATGCCTCGCTCCGCCGCGGCCTCGCGGTAGCGCTCCACGTTCTCCGCCGTGAAGAAGCGCTCCGCCGTGGTGTTCGCCACGTCGGGGCGCAGGTGCACGTGGTAATCAGTCAGCAAGGAGCGCCTCGACGATGCGCAGGTCCGACGCGCGCGTGACCTTGATGTTCTCGGGCGGCGCCTCGACCACCCGTACCGTGCCGCCAGCCTCCTCGACGAGCGCGGCATCGTCGGTGGCGGCGGCGAGTGCAGCCGCGTCGCGCTCGAGCGCCCGCCTCAGGACATCAGCGCGGAAGACCTGCGGCGTCTGGATCGACCAGAGCGGCGAGCGGTCGAGCGTGCGCACCACGCGTCCATCCGGAGCGGCCTCCTTCACCGTGTCGGTCATCGGCACGGCGGCGATGGCGCCGTCGATGCCCGGTTCCAGCGCCGCGATGCAGCGCTCGACCAGGTCGCGTGTGACGAGCGGACGGGCAGCGTCGTGCACCACGGCGATCTCCGCCTCCGGCGCCGCCGCGAGCGCATTGCGCACGGAGGCCGAGCGCGAGTCGCCGCCGCGCACGAAGTCCGTGCCGTCGTCGTAGCCCTCGGGCGCCGCGACGACCACGCGGTCGCAGATCTCGCGCAGCACGGCAAGGCTCCACTCGACGAGCGGACGGCCGGCACAAACGACGAACGCCTTGGGCCGGTCGGCACCAAGGCGTTCGCCGCTGCCGCCGGCGGGAACGATCCCGACGACAGCACTCATGCTCGTATGTCGCTACGCCGTGGCAGGCGCGCCGTTGCGGCCGGCATGCGCCTCGGCGATCAGTTCCTCCAGGTGCGTCTCCGCCTCGTCCTCCTCCATCACGAGCGCATACATGAGCTCGGACGCGAGGATCTTCTTGGCGCGGGTGTACATCTGCTTCTCACCCGTCGAGAGGCCCTTCTCCGTCTCGCGGATCGCGAGGTTGCGAACGACCTCCGCCAGCTCGAAGACATCACCGGTCTTGATCTTCTCGCGGTTGTGCTTGAAGCGCCGGTTCCAGTTCTTCGGCATCTGGCTCACGTCGTCGCGGAGGACTGAAAGCACCTTCTTGACGTCGTCCTCCCCGATCACGCGCCTAAGACCCGCCTTGTCGGCGTTACAGCACGGGACCATGACCGTCATGTCGTTATGAAGGATCTTGATGGTCAGGTACTCGCGCTTCTCGCCGAGAACCTCCTTCATCTCCTTCTTGAGGATCTTGCCTGCCCCATGATGGGGATAGACGACCTGGTCGCCGATCTCATAGACCGTGGGCTCACGGTCGATGTCGAGATCCTCGATGAACTCCTCTTCCAACACTGCGTCGCTGATGATGTTCCCCTCCTGCGTTTTTATCTGGCGCAATCCTGGCGCCGTCTGTGTTCAGGTTTGCAGATACCGATCCACGAGGTTGATCTCCTGTAGGCGGCGGAGGCCCTCGCGGATGTCCTTCGCCCTCATATCTCCAACGCCCTCGACCCCTTCAAGTTCGGGGTCGGCAGCGGCGAGGATCTCGTCAAGCCCGTTGAACTCGCTCACGATCGACTGCACCACCATCTTCGGAAGGCGTGGGATTCGCCC
>DASUQG010000153.1:0-7479 GCA_036280695.1 Thermoleophilaceae bacterium | reverse complement strand
GGCGGAGCGCCATCCCGACATCGAGTTCGAGGACCGCATCATCGACAACCTCTGCAACCAGCTCGTGTCGCGGCCCGAGGAGTACGACGTGATCGTGCTGCCGAACCTCTACGGCGACATCGTCTCGGACCTCGGCGCCGGCATGATCGGCGGCCTCGGGCTGGCGCCCGGCGCCAACATCGGCACCGACGGCGCCATCTTCGAGGCCACGCACGGCTCGGCGCCCAAGTACAAGGGGCAGAACAAGGTCAACCCGACCGCGCTGCTGCTCTCCGGCGTGCTGATGCTGCGGCACCTCGACGAGACGGACGCCGCCGACCGGATGGAGAGGGGCATCGCCGAGGTGATCCGCAAGGGCGACAAGGTCACCTACGACCTGAAGCCATCGCGTGACGATCCCAGCTCAGTGGGTACGAGCGAGTTCGCCGACGCTGTTATCGAGGAGATGAACGACTGATGGCAACCACCGTCACCGTCACCGGCGCCGCCGGCCAGATCGGCTACGCGCTGCTGTTCCGGATCGCGAGCGGCCAGATGCTCGGGCCGGACGAGAAGATCGACCTGCGGCTGCTCGAGATACCGGATGCCGTGAAGGCGGCGGAGGGCACCGCCATGGAGCTCCAGGACTGCGCCTTCCCGCTGCTGGCGTCCACTGAGATCTTCGACGACCCGAAGCGGGCGTTCGACGGCGTGAACGTCGCGATGCTGGTGGGCGCGCGGCCGCGTTCGAAGGGCATGGAGCGCGCCGACCTGCTCGAGGCGAATGGTCAGATCTTCAAGCCCCAGGGCGAGGCGCTCAGCGCCGGCGCTGCTGACGACGTGAAGATCCTCGTGGTCGGCAACCCCGCCAACACCAACGCCCTGATCGCGATGAGCAACGCGGCCGACATCCCGAACGAGCGCTTCACAGCCATGACGCGCCTGGACCAGAACCGCGCCGTGGCGCAGCTCGCCGAGAAGGTCGGCGTGGGGGTGGAGGACGTGGAGGACCTCGGCATCTGGGGCAACCACTCGCCAACGATGTTCCCCGACCTCTTCAACGCCAAGGTCAAGGGCCAGCGCGCGGTCGACCAGGTCGACATGGGCTGGTACGAGAACGAGTACATCCCGCGCGTGGGGAAGCGCGGCGCGGAGATCATCGACGCGCGGGGCGCGTCATCGGCGGCGAGCGCCGCCAACGCCGCGATCGACCACGTGCACGACTGGGTGCAGGGCGCCGCCGGCCTGCGCTCCATGGCCGTGCACTCGAACGGCGAGTACGGCGTGGACGAGGGGCTCATCTCGAGCTTCCCGGTGCGGGTGAGCGGCGGTTCCTACGAGATCGCCGAGGGGCTCGAGGTCGATGACTTCGCCCGCGGCAAGATCGACGCCACGGTGAACGAGCTGAAGGAAGAGCGCGACAGCGTCCGCGAGCTCGGGCTGATTTAGGCCGGGGGCTCGCCGCCGCCAGCCCGGGCTAACTGCGGCATTGAAGGGTCCTCAAGTGGGGGTCCACAACTCGCCCCACGCCGGCCGCTGACGGGGGGTTGGCGACATTGATGTTCGAATAGGAGTAAGGCGCGCCAACCTACTCGATGGAAGGACTCGAGAGGCGAGTTGTTGACCAGCACCTTCACCGCTGCTGTGAGCGCTCGCGACGCGGGGGCGCAGCGACGGGAGCGTGGGCGCAGCGGCGGGGGGGCGAAGCGGCGCCCGGCTAGGCCGGGTGCCAGCCCTTGTCGCGCTTCTTGACCTGACCCTCTGACTCGAGCGTGGGCATCACGCGGTAGAGGTAATTCGCGTGTATTCCCATCGCCTCGGCCAGCTCCGAGATCGTGATCCCGGGGCGCGCGCGCACCAGCTCGAGCGCCTGCTGGGCTCGCTTGCCGGTCCCGCGCGGTCTGCCGCGACCGCGGCGCCGGGGAGCGCGCGCGGCGCGCGTGCTGCCGTTGCCCACGCCCGCAAGCGCCGCCGCCGCCTTTTCGAGGCGGTGGTATTCCTCCACCAGGGGGCGCAGTTCCTTCAAGCGCGCATCGATCTCTCTGCGCTTCTCGTCAAGAAAATCAGCCATTGGAGGAATGACTTTAACGGTTATTCCGTAATGGCTTTCAGTTTCTGCAACGTGTCGTCCAACTCTTTTTGCGTCACTCTCGCCACCCCGCGGCCGGCGATGCGCCCCAGCGGGCCGCCGGGGAGGTCGTACTCGTTCATGTAGTGGAAGTCGGTGCACTCGTTGTTGGACGAGTCACCGAACTCGTAGATCACCCGGGCGTGCGAGCCCACCGGGCCGCGTCCCTCCCAGACCACGCGCTTGCAGGGGTCGTTCTCCACCACGCTCCAGCGCACCTTGAACTTGCGGCCGGCGAGCTTCAGGCACTGCGTGAGCTTGGAGCCCTTCTTGAGCGAGCCCTCGGGCGCGTCCTCGAGGTGATGGTGGATCGTGACCCAGTCCTTCAGGCGCCCAGGGTCCATGACCACGTCGTAGACCCGCCGGGGCGGCGCGTCGATCCGGATGTTGCGCTCCACCTTCATCGCGCGCCCAGCGGCTCGAGCGACTCCCACTCGGCGAGCGCGTGCTCGACCGCACGCTCGAACCGGTGCGGCCTCAGGCCGTAGAGGCGCGGGGCCTCGTCGGGGTCGCGGGGGAGGAGGTCGGTCTCGAGGCTCTCCATCAGGGGCCGCACCAGCTCGATCGGCTGGCCGGTGACCGCCGCCACCACGGCGCTGGCCGGCGGCGTCAGCGAGCGGCCCAGGCCGAGCGGCAGGCGCCCGACGCCCATGATGTCGGCGATCACCTCGATCATGCGGCCGTAGGTCATCACGTCCGGCCCCGCCACGTCGAGCGCGCGGCCCGCCGCCCCCGGCACCTGCGGCGTGCGGGCGAGGAACTCGATCACGTCGCGCTCGTCGATCGGCTGGGTGCTGTTCTTGCGCCAGCGCGGCAGCGGCAGCACGCGCAGGCGCTCGACGAGGCGCACCAGCAGCCGGAACGACGCCGAGCCGGCGCCGATTACGATCGAGGCCCGCAGCGCGGTCGAGCCGGGTACGGCGGCCAGCAGTGTCTCCTCGACCTCGAGCCGCGAATGCAGGTGAGGCGAGAGCGGGCGGCCCTCCGGCACGATCCCGCCCAGGTACACGATGCGCTCCACGCCGGCGTGCGCCGCCGCCTGGCCGAAGGTTTCCGCCATGCGTCGGTCGCGCCCGGCGAAGTCGCCATTCGCGGCGGGCTCCATCGAGTGAACGAGGTAGTACGCGGTCGAGCAGCCCTCGAGCGCCTCCTCGAGGCCGGCGCCCGTGAGCAGGTCGCCACGGACGGCGTCAACGCCCAGGAGCAGCTCCGGCTGCCGCGCCAGCGCGCGCACCGGCCGCCCCTCCGCCGCGAGGCGCAGCAGCAGGCGACTTCCCACGTATCCGGTGCCACCGGTGACGAGCTCCACGGCCAAGCGAGGTTACTTGCCCGAAATTCGCCCCCCTGAAAAATGCGCAGCTAGCGGGGCTTCCTCAGACGACCCTGCAAAGTCCGCAAAACCGTGGCTGGCGCGGCGCGCGCTCTTGATGTTGAGTGGGCACAGATGCCGAAGACGAAGCCCGCGCGCTGTGAGGACTGCTACTTCCACCAGAACATGCTCTGCGCGCTGAACCTCGGCAAGCCGTGCACGACCTTCCGCCCCGCCGAGCGCGGCCTCGCCCCGGAACGGCAGCTCGCGTTCGTCTTCAGGACCGAGCGCACAACGGCCGCATACGCCTTTCCGCAGCCGAACGCCTAGCGACGGGCAACAGCGCGGCAGTAGGCTCCCGCCATGCGGCTCACGGTGCTCGGAAAGTCGCCGTCCTGGCAGGACGCCGGCGGGGCCTGTTCCGGCTACCTGATCGAGGAGGGCGACACCGCGGTTCTGGTGGACTGCGGCAACGGCGTGTTCGCCAAGCTGCGTGAGCGGATCGACTACGTCGACGTGGACGCGGTCGTGATCTCCCACCTGCACGCCGACCACTTCCTCGACCTGGTCCCGTACTCGTACGCGCTCACGTACGCGCCGCGCCAGCAGCCGGTCCCTGTGGACAGCTGGCCGGGCACGGACTGCCCCGCCTGCCCGGTCCTGCACGCGCCGCCGGGCGCGCGCGAGCTGTTCCGGCGCGTGGTGGGCTGCTGGGGCAACGACGACCTGATCGAGAACGCGTTCGAGCTGCACGAGTACGACCCCACAAGCGAGATCGAGATCGGCCCGATCCGGATCAGCTTCCAGGCGGTGCCCCACTTCACAGAGACGTTCGCCATGAGCATCAGCTCGACGAACGGCTCCGGCCGCATCGTCTACGGCGCCGACTCGAGTCCCACCGAGGCGCTGGAGGAGTTCGCCAGGGACGCCGACCTGATGCTCGTGGAGGCCACGCTGCCGCGCCCGGAGCGCACGGGGATGCGCGGCCACCTCACGCCGGGCGAGGCCGGCGGCCACGCCCGCGCCGCGGGCGCGAAGCAGCTGCTGCTCGTGCACATCTCCGACGAGCTCGACTGGGAATGGGCGAAGGAGGAGGCGGCGGAGGCCTTCGGGGGCCCCGTCGAGGTGGCGCGCGAGGGCGAGGTGTACGAGGTCTAGCGGTCTATGCTCGGACGCGGTGACCTCTCAGCGCGATCTGTTCGCCAACTTCGATCGCATGCGCCGTGAGATCGACGAGCTCTTCGGCGACGTCCTCGAGCGCCGGCCCGGCCTGCGCGGGCGCGGCTTCTCCCCGCGGGTCGACGTCTATTACACGGATAACCCGCCGCGCGCGGTCGTGAAGGTCGACCTCGCCGCCGTCGATCCCGCCGATGTCGCGCTCGAGATCCGCGGGCGTCAGCTGCTGATCGCGGGCGAGCGCCGTCCGGCCGAGACCGGTGGGCGCCTCTATCAGCAGATCGAGATCGAGAACGGGCCCTTCAAGCGCGTGGTCGAGCTGGGCGCTGACGTCGTGGCCGACCAGGCCAGCGCCTCCTACGCCGACGGCGTGCTCCGGGTCGAGATTCCGCTCGCCGCCCCCGACGAGTCGGTCCGGCGGGTCGAGATCTCGGATTCGTGACCATCCATGTGCCATCCGTAAACGGCGAGCCGGCCGAGGTGGACGTCCAGGTCACGCTTCCCGAGGCGCTGCCGGTGCTCCCGCTGCGCGACAGCGTCGCGTTCCCCGACACGATGATGCCCCTGGCGGTCGGCCAGGAGCGCTCGATCAAGCTCGTGAACGACGTGCTCGCCGGCAACCGGATGCTCGTCATGGTCGCGACGAAGGACCCGGACAACGAGGAGCCGGGGCCGGACGACCTCTACCGCGTCGGCGTGGTCGGCGTGGTGGCGCGGATGCTGAAGGTGCCGGACGGCACGGTCCGGATCCTGGTCCAGTGCGGCCAGCGCGTCGAGCTCGGCGACTTCGTGGCCACCCAGCCCTACCTCGTGGCCCGCATCACCGAGGCCCCCGACGAGGTGATCCCCTCGCCCGAGCTCGAGGCGCTCGTGCGCAACGTGCAGGCCACGTTCTCGCGCATCATCGAGGAGCTGCCGTACCTCCCCGAGGAGCTCCAGATGGCGGTCGCCAACGTGGACGACCCGGCCGAGCTGGCGCACATGATCGCCGCGTCGCTGCGGATCAAGACCGAGGACAAGCAGCGGCTGCTCGAGGAACTGGGCGTGACCAAGCGGCTGCGCCTGCTCTCCGAGATCCTCGCCCGTGAGCTCGAGCTGGTGGAGATCGGCAGCCGCATCCAGTCTCAGGTCCAGTCGGAGATGGACAAGGGCCAGCGCGAGTACTTCCTCCGCCAGCAGCTGAGGGCGATCCAGGAGGAGCTCGGCGAGGTCGACGAGCAGGAGGCCGAGACGCAGGAGCTGCGCACGCTGCTGGAGGAGGCGAACCTGCCCGAGCATGCCTGGAAGGTGGCCGAGCGCGAGCTCGGCCGCTTCGAGCGCCTCCCGCCGCAGGCCGCCGAGCACGGCGTGATCCGTACCTACCTGGAGTGGCTCGCCACGCTGCCGTGGTCGAAGTCGACCGAGGACAACCTCGACCTGAAGCACGCCCGCACCGTGCTCGACCGCGACCACTACGACATCGAGCGCGTGAAGGACCGCATCCTCGAATTCCTCGCGGTCCGCAAGCTGAAGCCGGACGCCCGCAGCTCGATCGTCTGCTTCGTCGGCCCGCCGGGCGTGGGGAAGACCTCGCTCGGACGCTCGATCGCCGCCGCCATGGAGCGCGCGTTCGAGCGCATCTCCGTGGGCGGCGTGCGCGACGAGTCCGAGATCCGCGGCCACCGCCGCACCTACATCGGCGCCATGCCCGGGACGATCATCCGCGCGCTGCGCGACGCGGGCTCGAACAACCCGGTGCTGATGATCGACGAGATCGACAAGATGGGCGCCGACTTCCGCGGCGATCCCGCGAGCGCGATGCTCGAGGTGCTCGACCCGGAGCAGAACTCGACCTTCCGCGACCACTACCTGGACGTCCCCTTCGACCTCTCGCACGTCTTCTTCATCTGCACGGCCAACCAGCTCGACACGATCCCGCCCGCCCTGCGCGACCGGATGGAGACGATCGAGCTCTCCGGCTACACGCACGAGGAGAAGCGCGAGATCGCGAAGCGTTACCTGGTCCCGCGCCAGATGGAGCGCAACGGGCTCGGCAAGTCGAAGATCGAGATCACGAAGCCGGCGCTCGACAGCATCATCGACGGCTACACGCGCGAGGCCGGCGTCCGCAACCTCGAACGGGAGATTGGCTCGGTGTGCCGCAAGGTCGCGCGCGAGTTCGCCGAGGGGTCGCGCCGCTCGAAGCGCACGATCAGGCCGGACACGGTCACGGAGCTGCTCGGCAAGCCGCGCTTCGAGGGCGAGGTGAAGCGCCGCACGAGCGAGCCGGGCGTGGCCACCGGCCTCGCGTGGACGCCGGTGGGAGGCGACGTCCTGTTCGTGGAGGCGATCGCCTACCCCGGCGCCGGCAAGCTCCACATCACCGGCCAGCTCGGCGACGTGATGAAGGAGTCCGCCGCCGCGGCGCTGTCGTACGTGCGCGACCGCGAGCTCGTGAACGGCAGCTGGTTCGCCGACCACGACATCCACCTCCACGTCCCGGCCGGAGCGATCCCGAAGGACGGCCCGAGCGCGGGCATCACGATGGCCACCGCGATCGCGTCGCGCGTGACCTGCCGGCCGGTGCGCTCGGACACCGCCATGACCGGGGAGATCACGCTCACCGGCAAGGTGCTCCCGATCGGCGGTCTGAAGGAGAAGGCGCTCGCCGCCCAGCGCGCCGGGCTGCGCCACGTGGTCGCCCCGGCGGCCAACCGCGACGACGTCGATGACGTGCCCGGGCACCTGCGCGAGAAGCTCTCGTTCTCGTGGGTCGACGAGGTCGGGGAGGTCTTCGACGTGGCCCTCGAGCCCGCCCGCGTGGCCGAATGGGCGCGCGTACAGTGACCCCAGGCGCGGGTATGCTCGCATCTGTGACGGCTTCGACAGCGACGAGAGGGTGGTAATG